>NZ_JASATH010000070.1:0-35919 GCF_038440215.1 Inquilinus sp. OTU3971
AGTGGGGGGTCCCCTGACCGTTGTGGGTTTTCAACAACCCAGGGGCCGGTTTTTTCCGGGGCCCCGTGCCGTTTCCCTCTCCGACGACTTCGCACCCTGGGCCAGCCGGCCCGGGGTGCGGCCGTATCTGCGCCCGCTCGGGTCGGGCGACCATGCTCCTGGGGAACTGCCCCTGGCCGGCGGCCCGTTGTCCTTCGACCGGGTCGAGCTGATCCTCCGGGAGAGAGCAGAGTCCCCCCTCCCCCCGCGGGAGGGGGGCAGGGGGAGGGGGGGCTCTCCGCCAGAGCCGGCCCAGATTGTTCCAGACCAGCCCAAAGACGAAGGCGGATCACCTGCCCATTCGCGCGCAGACGCGCGCAGATCCCTCCCCCTATCCCCCTCCCGCAAGGGGAGGGGGGACGAGGAGAATAGTGTCCGCGCCGTCGCCGATCTTGCGAGCCTGCGCCGCTGGGCCGCCCGCCATGGCCTCGGTGCCGCGGTCGAGGATCGGCTCGACCGGCTCAGCCGGCCGCGGCCCGCCTTCGCCGGCATCTCCGTTGACCGGCCGCGGCTGATGGGCATCGTCAACGTCACGCCGGACAGCTTCTCCGACGGCGGCGACTTCGCCGATGCCGGGCGCGCGATCGCCCAGGGGCTGGCCCTGGCCGAGGCGGGGGCGGAGATCCTCGACATCGGCGGCGAATCGACCCGGCCCGGCTCCGCCCCGGTATCGCCGGAGCAGGAGATCGCCCGGATCGAGCCGGTGATCCGCGACCTGGCCGATCGCGGCCTGACCGTGTCGGTCGACACCCGCCATGCCGCGGTAATGCAGGCGGCACTGGCCGCCGGCGCCCGCATCGTCAACGACGTCACCGGCCTGACCGGCGACCCCGCCAGCCTGGGCGTCGTCGCCCGCGCCGGCTGCCCGGTGGTGCTGATGCACATCCAGGGCGAGCCGCGGACGATGCAGGAGAATCCGGTCTACGACGACGTCCTGCTCGACGTGTTCGACTGGCTGGAGCAGCGGGTGGCGGCCTGCGCCGCCGCCGGCATCCCGCCCGAGCGCATCGCCGTCGATCCGGGCATCGGCTTCGGCAAGAAGTCGCTGAGCCACAACCTGCCGCTGCTGCGCGGCCTGTCGCTGCTGCACGGGCTCGGCTGCGCGGTGCTGCTCGGCGCGTCGCGCAAGCGCTTCATCGGCACCCTGTCCGGCGCTGCGGACCCGAAGGCGCGGATGCCGGGGTCGATCGCGGTGGGGCTGTACGGCGTGGCGCTGGGGGTGCAAATCTTACGGGTGCATGACGTCGCCGAGACACGGCAGGCGCTGGCCGTGTGGTCGGCGCTGCAGGCGGGGACCGAGCTGGAGGCAGGGGATTAGATGACGCGCAAGCTGTTCGGGACCGACGGCATCCGCGGTCGCGCGAATGTCGAACCGATGACGGCTGAGACGGCGCTGAAGGTGGCGACGGCGGCGGCGGCGCAGTTCCGCCGCGGCGATCATCGCCACCTGGTGGTGATCGGCAAGGACACGCGCCTGTCCGGCTACCTTCTGGAACCGGCGCTGACCGCGGGCTTCATCGGCGCCGGCATGGACGTCACCCTGGTCGGGCCGATCCCGACCCCGGCGATCGCCATGCTGACCCGGTCGCTGCGTGCCGATCTCGGGGTGATGATCTCGGCCTCGCACAACCCGTTCGAGGACAACGGCATCAAGCTGTTCGGGCCGGACGGCTACAAGCTGTCGGACGAGGTCGAGCGCGAGATCGAGGACCGCATCGCCCAGCCGACCGACGACCAGCTGGCGGCACCGGCCCGGCTCGGCCGCGCCCGGCGGCTGGACGACGCCTCCGGTCGCTACATCGAATATGCCAAGAACACCTTCCCCAAGGGGCTGCGGCTCGACGGGCTCAAGGTGGTGGTCGACTGCGCCAACGGCGCCGCCTACAAGGTCGCCCCCGCGGTGCTGTGGGAGCTTGGGGCCGAGGTGATCAAGATCGGCGTGTCGCCGGACGGCCTCAACATCAACAAGGGCTGCGGCGCCACCGCGACCGACGTGATGCAGCAGGCGGTGGTGACCCATGGCGCCCATCTCGGCCTGTCGCTGGACGGCGACGCCGACCGGCTGATCATGGCCGACGAGACCGGCCGCCAGATCGACGGCGACCAGCTGATGGCGATGATCGCGCGCGACTGGTTCTCCGGCGGCCGCCTGGCCCAGCCGGCGGTGGCGGCGACGGTGATGTCCAACCTGGGCATGGAGCGGTTCCTCGGTGGGCTCGGCATCAGCCTGATTCGCACGGCCGTGGGCGACCGCTACGTGGTCGAGATCATGCGCGAGCGCGGCCTCAACCTCGGCGGCGAGCAGTCCGGCCACATCGTCATGAGCGACCATGCCACCACGGGCGATGGCCTGATCGCGGCGCTGCAGGTGCTGGCGGTGATCCAGCAATCCGGCCGGCCGTCGAGCGAGGTGTTCCGGGTGTTCGAGCCGATGCCGCAGCGGCTGCGCAGCGTCCGCTTCACGCCGGTGCCGGGCGCGCCGTCGCCGCTGGAGCAGGCGCCGGTCAAGCAGGCGATCGCCGCGGCCGAGGCCCGCCTCGGCAAGGACGGCCGCCTGCTGATCCGCAAATCGGGCACCGAGCCGGTGATCCGGGTGATGGCCGAGGGCGAGGATGCCGGGCTGATCGAGATCCTGGTCGGCGAGATCTGCGCCACGATCGAGACCGCGGCGGCGTGATCGCCATTTGCTCTCCTTGTCATTGCCGGGCTTGACCCGGCAATCTAGGGGCCATCAAGAGCCGTTCTGGAAAGCCCCTGGATCCTCGGGGCAAGCCCGAGGATGACAGTGAAATCAGGCGCGCTCCAAATACCGATTGACGGCGCCGGGCCGATCTCTATCCTCCGCGGCGGGCCACGTCCCCCCACCGGGACGCTGCTATCTGGAAGGATAGACATGACTGCGAGTGCGCTCGCCCCCATGCCCGGACTCCGTCCGCGCAACCCCAATTTCTCCTCCGGTCCCTGTGCCAAGCGTCCCGGCTGGTCGCTCGAGGCGCTGCAGCACGCCGCCCTCGGCCGGTCGCATCGCGCCGGCATCGGCAAGGCCAAGCTGGCCGACGTGATCGAGCGGTCGAAGCGCGTGCTGCGCATGCCCGCCGGCTGGCGCCTGGCCATCGTGCCGGGATCGGACACCGGCGCCGTCGAGATGGCGCTGTGGACCCTGCTCGGCGCCCGCGGCGTCGACCTGCTGGCCTGGGAAAGCTTCGGCGAAGGCTGGGTCACCGACGTCGTCAAGCAGCTCAAGCTGCCGGACGTCCGCACCTTCACGGCGCCCTATGGCGCGCTGCCGGACCTGGCGCAGGTCGATTTCGACCGCGACGTGGTGCTGACCTGGAACGGCACCACCTCCGGCGTGCGCCTCGCCAATGGCGACGCCATCCCGGCCGGCCGCCAGGGTCTGGTGATCTGCGACGCCACCTCGGCCGCCTTCGCCATGGACCTGCCCTGGGACAAGCTCGACGTCGTCACCTGGTCCTGGCAGAAGGTGCTGGGCGGGGAGGGGGCGCACGGCATGCTGGCCCTGTCGCCCCGCGCCGTGGAGCGGCTGGAGAGCTATACACCGGCCTGGCCGCTGCCGAAGGTGTTCCGCCTGACCTCCAAGGGCAAGCTGGCCGAGGGCCCGTTCAAGGGCGAGACCATCAACACCCCGTCGATGCTGTGCGTCGAGGATGCGATCGACGGCCTCGCCTGGGCCGAGGAGATTGGCGGCCTGGATAAGCTGATCGAGCGGTCGGAGAATAATCTCGCCGCCGTCGCCGCCTGGGTCGCGCGCACCCCCTGGGTCGACTTCCTGGCGGCGGATGCTTCGATCCGCTCCTGCACCTCGATCTGCCTGAAGATCGTCGACCCGGCGGTCACGGCGCTGGACGACGAGGCGCAGGCCGCGGTGCCGAAGAAGATCGCCTCGCTCTTGGAGAAGGAAGGCGTCGCCTTCGACATCAACGGCTATCGCGACGCGCCCCCGGGCCTGCGCATCTGGGGCGGCGCCACGATCGACACCGCCGATCTCGAGGCGCTGCTGCCCTGGCTCGACTGGGCGTTCGACCGCGCCCGGGCCGAGCTGAAGCTGGCCGCCTGACCTCTCCTTCCTGACAACGCCCTGCGCCTCGCCCCGCCATCGTTGCGGAGCGGCGAGGCACAGGTCCCCTTCGGAGCAAGACGATGCCCAAGGTTCTCATTTCCGACGCCCTGTCCCCGGCCGCTGTCGCCATCTTCCATGACCGCGGCGTCGATGTCGATGTCCGCACCGACCTGAAGCCCGAGGAGCTGAAGGCGATCATCGGCCAGTATGACGGCCTCGCCATCCGCTCGGCCACCAAGGTGACCAAGGAGGTGCTGGCCGCCGCGACCAACCTCAAGGTCGTCGGCCGCGCCGGCATCGGCGTCGACAATGTCGACGTCCCGGCCGCCACCCAGCGCGGCGTGGTGGTGATGAACACGCCCTTCGGCAACTCCATCACCACCGCCGAGCACGCTATCGCCATGATGTTCGCGCTGGCCCGGCAGCTGCCGGACGCCAACGCCTCGACCCATGCCGGCAAATGGGAGAAGTCCCGCTTCATGGGCGTCGAGCTGTTCGGCAAGACGCTGGGCCTGATCGGCTGCGGCAACATCGGCTCGATCGTCGCCGACCGCGGCGTCGGGCTGAAGATGAAGGTCATCGCCTACGACCCGTTCCTGTCGCCGGAGCGGGCGCTGGATTTGGGCGTGGAGAAGGTCGAGCTGGACGGGCTGTTCCAGCGCGCCGATTTCCTCACGCTGCACACGCCGCTGACCGACCAGACCCGCAACATCATCGACGCGGCGGCGATCGCGAAAATGAAGCCGGGCGTGCGCATCATCAACTGCGCCCGCGGCGGGCTGATCGTCGAGGACGACCTGCTGGCGGCGCTGAAATCCGGCCATGTCGCCGGCGCTGCGCTGGACGTCTTCGCGGTCGAGCCGGCGAAGGAGAGCGCCTTCTTCGGCCTGCCCAACGTGGTCTGCACCCCGCATCTCGGCGCGGCCACCAGCGAGGCGCAGGAGAATGTGGCGCTGCAGGTGGCCGAGCAGATCTCGGACTTCCTGCTGTCCGGCGCCGTGACCAACGCGCTGAACATGCCGTCGGTGACGGCGGAGGAGGCGCCGAAGCTGAAGCCGTATCTGGCGCTGGTCGAGCAGCTCGGCGGTTTCGCCGGCCAGATCACCGAGACCCGGCTGAAGGCGGTCAACATCACCTATGAGGGCGACGTCGCCCAGCTCAACACCCGGCCGATCACCAGCGTCATCCTGGCCGGGCTGCTGCGGCCGCTGCTGGACAGCGTCAACATGGTGTCGGCGCCGGTGGTGGCGCGGGAATACGACATCGACGTCAGCGAGACCAAGCGCGAGACCTGCGAGGACTACCACACGCTGGTGCGGCTGACCGTGACGACCGAGCGCCAGACCCGCAGCATTGCCGGCTCGCTCTTCGCCGGCACCAAGCCGCGGATCGTCGAGCTCGAGGGCATCTCGCTCGAGGCCGAGGTGGCGCGCAACATGCTGTTCGTGCGCAACGAGGACAAGCCGGGCTTCATCGGCCGCCTCGGCACCGTGCTGGGCGACGCCGGCATCAACATTGCCAACTTCAACCTCGGCCGCCGGCCGGAGGGCGGCAGCGCCCTGGCCCTGGTCTCGGTCGACAGCCCGGTGTCGGATGAGATCGTCAAGACCGTGCAGGGCCTGCCCAGCGTGGTCCAGGCCAAGGCGCTGAATTTCTGAAGGCGTTCTGCCTTCCCGCTGTCGTCATCCCCGCGAAAGCGGGGATCTCGTCATAATCGAGAGAGATCCCGTGTCTGCACCGCAGCACTGCGTGCCGCGGTGCGCACGGGATGACGTCCTATCCAACTATCAGCGGATCAGAACGGCGAGTCCGGGTAGTAGAACTCCTTGGCGTTGTCCTTGGTCACCAGCGTGGCGTCCAGGATGTAGCGGCCGCGCACCGGCAGGTGGTCATAGAGGTTGGCGGCGGTCAGGTCCATCGCCACCGCGACCATGGCCGGCGGGTACAGCACGTCGACCGGGATCATCTTGTCGCCGTCCATCACCTTCTTGACCATGTCCTTCATGCCGGCGCCGCCGACCACGAACTTGATGTCGGTGCGGTTGGCCTGCTGGATCGCCTCGAGCACGCCCACGGCCATGTCGTCGTCCTGGCACCACACCGCATCGATCTTCGGGAACTTGGCCAGGTAGTCCTGCATCACCTTGAAGGCGTCGTCGCGGCTCCAATTGCCGAACTGCTTGTCCAGCACCTTGATGCCGCTGCCGGCGATCGCCTCGTCGAAGCCCTTGATCCGCTCCTCGTCGATCACGATCGGCAGGCCGCGGATGACCACGACGTCGCCGGTGCCCAGCGTGTCCTTGATGTACTTGCCGGCGACGCGCCCCAGCTCCGGGTTGTTGCCGGCGACGTAGAGATCCTGGATCGACTGGTCGCTCAGCGCCCGGTCGACCACGGTGACGAAGACGCCCTTCGACTTCACCTGGCGGATCGGGTCGGTCAGCTCGTCGGAGTTGTGCGGCAGGGCCACCAGCGCGTCGATGCCCTGGGTGGTCAGGTCCTCCAGCGCATTGGCCTGGGAGGCGCCGTCCGGCGAGGTCTTGACGATCACCTTCAGCCCCGGATAGCGGGCCTCCAGCGCCTCCGCCTGCTGCTGCGCGTGGTAGACGACGCCGCCGGTCCAGCCATGGTCGGCGGCCGGGATCGACACGGCGATGGTCTTGCTCTCCTGCGCCTGGGCAGCGCCGAAGGCCGCCAGCAGGGCCACGGCCGCGAGGCCGATCATCTTGAAACGCATAAAATTCCTCCCCACGAATCGAGCCTGTCGCGAACGGGCGGCTCTGCCCCGCTACCCACCCGGCCGGCGCAGCAGCGACCGCTGCACCAGCATGGCGATGATGATGATGGCGCCCTGCACCGCGCCGATCAGGTACTCGCTGACCAGGTTGGACAGGGCCATGATGTTGCCGACGACCTCGAGGATCAGGGCGCCGCAGATCGTGCCCCAGATCCGGCCGATGCCGCCGCGCAGCGCGGTGCCGCCGACGACCACGGCGGTGATCGCCTGCAGCTCCCACAAGAGGCCGGTGGTCGAGGTGGCGGAGCCGAGCCGCGGCACATAGACCAGCACGGCCACGGCGACGCAGACGCCCTGGATCACATAGGTCAGGGTGCGGATGCGGTCGACGGCGATGCCGGAATAGCGGGCGACCTCCTCGTTCGACCCGACGGCGCGGACATGGCGGCCGAAGGCGGTGCGGTACAGCACGAAGGCGCCGAGCGCGCCGACCGCCAGGATCACCAGGATCGGCACCGGCACGCCGAACACCGTGCCGAAATAGACCGGGCGATACAGCGCCCGCAGGTCCGGCGCCTTCATCGCGATCGAGCCGCCCTCGGCGAGCCAGATCAGCAGGCCGCGGTAGATGCCCATGGTGCCGAGGGTGACGATGAAGGGCTCGATCCGCCCGACCGTGGTGATCAGCCCGTTGCCCAGGCCGCACAGCGCGCCGAGCACGATGGCGACGGCCATGGCCAGCGCGATCAGGCTGGCGCCGTCGCCCAGCGGCGCCGCGTTCATCAGCAGGATCATGGCACCGGCGACGAAGCCCGACATCGACCCGACCGACAGGTCGAGCCCGCCCGCGGTGATGACGAAGGTGGCGCCGATCGCGATGATGGCGATGAAGGCGCTGCGCGTGGCCACGTTCAGCAGGTTGTCGGCGCTGAGGAAGTTCGGGTTAAGCAGGGCGCCGACGACGATCAGCACGGCCAGCGCGGCGAAGGGCGCCGCGGTGCGGATGTCGAATTTGAAACCCCGTCCGGCGGGTGTCGTGGTGGTGCTGGTGCTCATGCGGTCCCCGTCGGCGCTTCCGCCGGTGCCATGGTTTTCACGCCGGTGGCGTAGGTCACGATCTCGTCCTCGGTCATCGCCTCGCCGGCGACCTCGCCGACGATGCGGCCGGACCGCATCACCAGGATGCGGTGGCACAGGCCGATCAGCTCCTGCATCTCCGAGGAGATGACGATCACCGACTTGCCCTGGGCCGCCAGCTCGGCGACGAAGCGGTAGATCTGCTGCTTGGTGCCGATGTCGATGCCGCGCGTAGGCTCGTCGATCACCACGATCTCCGGCTCCAGCAGCATCATCTTGCCCAGGAGCAGCTTCTGCTGGTTGCCGCCGGACAGCTGCCCGGCCAGCAGGTCGCGGCGCCGGGTGCGCACGTCGAAGGCGGCGATGGCGCGGTCCAGCTCCTGCCACTCCTTCGCCGTGTCGATCACCGGGCCGCGGGTGAAGCGCTTCAGCGCCGCCAGCGTCAGGTTGATGCGCAGATCCTGGGCCAGCAGCAGGCCTTTGCCCTTGCGGTCCTCGCTCAGATAGACGATGCCCGCCGCCATGCTGTCGCGCACCGTGGCGAAGCGCACCGGCCTGCCGTCACGGCGGACCTTGCCCTGGGCGGTGCGCAGCCCCAGGGCGCCCTCCAGCAGCTCGGTGCGGCCGGCGCCGACCAGCCCGGCGAAGCCCAGGATCTCGCCGCGCCGCAGCGTGAAGGAGACGTCCTCGGCGTAGCGCGGCACGGTCATGCCCCTGACCTCCAGCACCGGGTCGCCGGAAGGGGCGTCGGTGCGCGGCGGGTAGAGATTGGCCATGTCGCGGCCGACCATCATCCGCGCCATGTCGAGCGGCTGCAGCTCCGCAGCGGGCCGGGTGCCGACCAGCCGGCCGTCGCGCAGCACCGTCACCCGGTCGGCGATCGCCTTCACCTCCGGCAGCCGGTGCGAGACGTAGAGCACCCCGACACCCTTGGCGCGGATGTCGTGGATGACCTTGAGCAGCGCGTCGGTCTCATGCGAGGTCAGCGACGCCGTCGGCTCGTCGAAGATCACCACACTGTGCGGCACCAGCAGCGCCCGGGCGATCTGCACCAGCTGGCGCTGGGCGATCGACAGCTGGGCGACGACCACGGCCGGGTCGATCTCCGCCCCCAGCGAGCGCACAGCCTCGGCCGCGCGGGCGTTCATGGTGCGGTCGTCGACCGCGAGGCCGCGGCGCAGCTCGCGCCCCAGGAACAGGTTCTCGGCCACGGTCAGGTGCGGCGCCAGCAGGATCTCCTGATGCACCAGCACGATGCCGTGCCGCTCCGCATCCACCGGCCCGGCGAAGCGGATCGGCGCGCCGTTCATGCTGATGCTGCCGGCGGTCGGCTCGAGATGGCCGGCCAGGATCTTCATCAGCGTCGACTTGCCGGCGCCGTTCTCGCCGATCACGGCGTGGACCTCGCCCGGCTGCAGGTCGAAGCCGATCTCCTGCAGCACGGCCACGGTGCCGAAGGTCTTGCCGAGGCCCTGGACGGACAGCACCGGGCCGGGAGCAGGGGAGGCGGTCATGGCATGTTGTCCCGGATGAAGATGTCGATCCGGATCCGCTCCTGGTCCGGCACGATCGGCACGCCCTCGCGCAGCGCCAGCAGCACCCGGATGCTGCTGCGCGCCATGTGGCCGGGGTCCTGGTTGATGACGGCGTCGATGGTGCCGCGGATCAGGTGGCGGCGGGTGAACTCGGTCAGCTCATGGCCGATGAAGACGATGTCGCGGGCGCGGCCGGTCGCCTCCAGCGCCGCGACCACGCCCTGCTGGCCGCCGCCGACATTGTAGAGCCCGACCAGGTCCGGGTTCTCGTCCAAGAGGGTGCGGGCGGCAACCTCGACCCGGGCGGCGTCGTCGCGCGCCTCGCGCAGCGGCAGCACTTCGAGCTGGGGATACTCGCGGGCGATGATCTGTTCGAAGCCGAATTGCCGCTCGATATGGTCGCGCAGCTGCAGCGAGCCGGCGATCAGCCCGACCTTGCCGCGGCGCGGGCCCAGGAAGCGGCCCATCAGGCTGGCGGCGGTGCGGCCGGCGGCATGGTTGTCGAGGCCGACATAGTGGCGCCGCTTGGTGCCGGGCAGGTCGGAGACCAGCGTGACCGCTATGGTGCCGCGGGCGGCCAGGGTCTTCAGGGCCTCGACCACGGCCGGGTGGTCCAGCGCCACCACGGCGACGCCATCGATCTTCGTCGGCAGCGCCTCCAGCGCCTCGGCCAGGGCCCCGCCGTCGAAGACGTCGACCAGCAGCATCTCGATCGCCACCCGCTCGGCCTCGTAGCGGCGGGCGAGGGTGCGGAACTCGTGTTCCAGCGAGTGCATGAAGTCGTTGTTGCCGACCGGCAGCACCACGGTGAAGCGGAAATCGCGCGCCCGCGACAGGCGCGAGGCCAGCCGGTCCGGCTCATAGTGCAGCTTTTCGACCGCCGCCTTCACGCGGTCGACCATGCGCGCATGGGTGCCGGCACGTCCGTTCAGCACGCGATCGACGGTCGCGACGCTGACGCCGGCTTCCCGTGCGACGTCTTGCAGCGTCGTCCTGGCCACGGAAGCCCCTCCCTGGATTGAAGGGATACCATCAAAATTTGATGAAGGGAAATCAAACCGGGTGAGAGGGCATGCCACTCCCATTGGCCGTCATTCCCGCGAAAGCGGGAATCTCTTGCCGGTCGAGGCGTGACGAGATCCCCGCTTTTGCGGGGATGACGGGTTCTTTTTGGGTGCGATAAGGGCTACCGCCCGACCAGACACCCGTGCAGAAAGATCTCCACCGCCTCGTCGACCTGATGCTCGGTCTCGGCCGCCATCGGCAGAGGGGCGACGCCGAGCGTGGCGGCGCGCAGTGGCTCGGCGATCGCCATCGAGACCAGCATCCGGGCGGTTTCCATGGCATCGTCGAAGCGCAGCACACCATGCCGGCGCTGGGTCTCCAGCCAGGCTGCCAGCGCCTCGGCGTTGCGCACCGGGCCGGCCTGGTAGAAGGCCTGCGCCATGGCCGGGAAGCGCAACGACTCGGCGAAGACCAGCCGGTTCAGCGCCACCGTCTCCTCCGACAGCACCAGCCGCGCCAGCTCCTGCAGGAACTGGCGCAGCGCCTGCTTCGCCGCTGCCGGATCCGGGCCGGCATCGCGCCCGATCGGCGACCGCAGCGCCTCCGACCGGGCATCGATCACCGCCTCGAGCAGATGCTCCTTGGTGTCGACGAAGCGGTAGATCGTCTTCTTCGACACGCCGGCCGCCTGGGCCACCGCCTCCATGCTGGTGCCGCCGAAGCCGTTGGCCAGGAACATCCGGGTCGCCGCCTCCAGGATCAGGCGCAAGGTCTCCTCGTCGCTGCGCTGCTGCGGCCGCCCGCGCGACCGTTTCGGCGTTTCCTGCATGTCTGGTCCCTCGGTCGCGCATTTGCGCATTTCGCCTCCATCTCCCATCTTTGGGTGGAAACCGTCAAGTTTCCTAAATCGCCACGACGATCCCGCCGCTCTCGATGACGGCCGGCGCCCGGCGGTTCCGGCTTTGGAGGGCACACATGACGCATCAGGTTCAGCCGGCCCAGCTCCGCACCGCCCCGGCGCCGGAGGCCAGCGAGACCCCGGCCGCGCCGGCGCCGCGCCGCCGTATCGGCAAGAGGCTCCTGCTGCTGCCGTTGGGGGTGATCGTCCTGGCCGGCGCCGCGTGGTTCGGCTGGAACTGGTGGACCGTCGGCCGGTTCCAGGAATCGACCGACGACGCCTATGTGCAGGCCGATTCGACCACCATCGCGCCGAAGGTGTCCGGCTACATCGCCGAGGTGCTGGTCCAGGACAACCAGGCGGTGACGGCCGGCCAGCCGCTGGCCCGGATCGACGACCGCGACTATGCCGTGGCGCTGGACCAGGCCAAGGCCAACGTCCTGGCCGCCCAGGCCGACATCGCCGATGCCGACGCCGCGATCCAGCAGCAGGCCGCGGCGATCGAGCAGGCCCGCGCCACCGTCGGGGTCGACCAGGCGGCGCTGACCTACGCCCAGCAGCAATTCGACCGCTACACCGCCCTGGCGCGGACCGGCAATGGCAGCGTGCAGAACGCGCAGCAGATGACCGCCAATGTCCAGTCGGCGACGGCGACGCTGCAGCGCGACCAGGCGGCGGTGACCGCGTCGGAGAAGCAGCTCGAGGTGCTGCGCGCGCAGCTGGAGAAGGCGAAGGCGGCGCTCGCGGCCGACCAGGCGGCGCAGCGCCAGGCCGAGCTGAACCTCGGCTACACCACCATCACGGCGCCGGTCGCCGGCACGGTCGGCAACCGCAGCCTGCGGGTCGGCCAGTACGTCCAGGCCGGCACCCAGCTGATGGCCGTGGTGCCGCTGGCCGAGACCTATGTCGTCGCCAACTTCAAGGAGACGCAGCTGACCGACGTGCATCCGGGCCAGCCGGTCGACATCTCGGTCGACACCTTCCCGGACGCCGACATCCACGGCCATGTCGACAGCCTGTCGCCGGCCAGCGGCCAGGAATTCGCCCTGCTGCCGCCGGACAACGCCACCGGCAACTTCACCAAGATCGTCCAGCGCATCCCGGTGAAGATCGTGCTGCAGCGCGACGACCCGCTGGCGGGCGAGCTGCGGCCCGGCATGTCGGTGATCGCCACGATCGATACGAAGCAGGACGCCGCTAAGGCGCAGTGAGCGCCGCGGCCGGAGGGCCACGATCATGTCGTCCGCAACCACCACCGCCGGCGCCCCACCCGCCGACCGCGCCAGCCTGACCACCTGGATCTCGGTGTTCTCCGGCCTGCTCGGCGCCTTCATGGCGGTGCTGAACATCCAGATCACCAATGCCTCGCTGCCGCAGATCGAAGGCGGCATCGGCACCGGCGTCGACAACGGCGCCTGGATCTCGACCTCCTACCTGATCGGCGAGATCATCGTCATCCCGCTGACCGCCTATCTCAGCCAGGTCTTCTCCTTCCGCCGCTTCCTGCTGGTCAACACCACGCTGTTCCTGGCGTTCTCGGTGGCCTGCGCCTTCGCCGCCAATCTCGGCGAGATGATCCTGCTGCGCGGCATCCAGGGCTTCACCGGCGGCGTGCTGATCCCGATGGCCTTCACTTTGGTGATGACCAAGCTGCCGCTGTCGCAGCGGCCGATGGGCATGGCGCTGTTCGCCATCACCGCCACCTTCGCGCCGGCGATCGGCCCCACCATCGGCGGCTGGCTGACCGACAATTACGGCTGGGAATACATCTTCTACATCAACCTGGTGCCGGGCGGCTTCATGCTGGCCGGGCTGGCCGCGACGCTGGAGCGCGAGCCGATGCGGCTCTCCCTGCTGAAGGAAGGCGACTGGTTCGGCATCGCCGCCATGGCGATCGGTCTCGCCGCGCTGCAGACGGTGCTGGAGGAGGGCAACAAGGACGACTGGTTCGGCTCGACCTTCATCGTCCGGCTCACCGTCATCGCCGTCGTCGCCCTGTCGCTGTTCATCTGGATCGAGCTGCGGGTGGCCAAGCCGGCGGTCGACCTGCGGCTGCTGCTGCGCCGTAACTTCGGCTTCGGCACGCTGGCCAACGTCTTCCTCGGCTTCGCCCTGTACGGCAGCGCCTATCTGCTGCCGCAATACCTGGCCCAGGTGCAGGGCTATGATTCGCAGCAGATCGGCGAGGTGATGGCCTGGACCGGCCTGCCGCAGCTGCTGATCATCCCGCTGGTGCCGATGCTGATGGGGCGGGTGGACGGCCGCTGGCTGGTGGCCGGGGGGCTGCTGGTCTTCGCCGGCAGCTGCTTCATGAACATCCACATGTCGCTGGTCTATGGCAGCGACCAGCTGCTGGTGCCGAACATCGTCCGCGCCATCGGCCAGGCGGTGGTGATGGCGCCGCTGTCGGCCATCGCCATGGCCGGCATCGCCCGGCACGAATCGGCCGCGGCCTCGGGCCTGTTCAACATGCTGCGCAACCTCGGCGGCGCCTTCGGCACCGCGCTCTTGGGCACCATCGTGACCAAGCGCGAGCAGTACCACTCCAACATCATCGGCCAGTCGGTAACGCTGTTCCGGGAGGAGACGCGGACCCGGATCGACCAGCTGACCCAGTATTTCATGGCCAGCGGCGTGTCCGACCCGGCCACCGCCAAGCACCAGGCGATCATCGCCATCGGCCAGACCGTGCGGGCGCAATCGCTGGTGATGGGCTTCAGCGACACCTTCGCCGTGCTGGGCGTGATCCTGCTGGCCTCCGCCGCCTGCGTCTTCATCATGCGCAAGGGCGCCGGCGGCGGGGGAGGGGGAGCACATTGAGTAGGTTGGGTTCGCGCAAGCGAACCCAACGCTCGTTCACCGGATGAAGGTGTTGGGTTCGCCCGGAGGCGAACCCCACCTACGGGAATGGCTGACTAGTTGACGAGTTTGCGGTACAGGTGCCAGGTGGCGTGGCCGAGCACCGGCATGACCACGATCAGCCCGACGAACAGCGGGATCGAACCGACCACGAGGCCGGCGGCGACGATCAGGCCCCAGGCCGCCATCGGGATCGGGTTGGCGGCCACGGCGCGGACCGAGGTCCAGATCGCGGTGTCGGCGCCGACGTCGCGGTCGAGCAGCAGCGGGAACGACACCACGCCGATCGCCATCGCCGCCACGGCGAAGACCAGGCCGACGCCGCAGCCGACCACGATCAGGGTCCAGCCCGCGGTGGTGCCGAACACCTCGTCCAGGAACAGGCCGAGCGAGGCCGGCTCGTCCGGGCCGAGCGTGGCGTTGTAGATGACGTTGGCCATCACCATCCACAGCACGAAGATCGCCGCCAGGATGGCGCCGACCATCAGGATGACGCCGAAGCGGGGCGTGCGCAGCACGCCGAAGGCGGCGCCCCAGCTGGACGGCTGGCCCAGCTCGCGCCGCCGGCTCATCTCATACAGGCCGATCGCGGCGAAGGGCCCGATCAGGGCGAAGCCCGAGGCCAGCGGGAACAGGAGCGGGATCATGTCCTGCCCGACCATGGCCCGCGCCAGCACCAGCCCGACCACCGGATAGATCAGGCAGAGATACAGCACGTCGGTGCGGTAATGGCCGAAATCCTCGAAGCCCTTGGCCAGGGCGTCGCGCAGGTCCCGCAGCCCGATGCGGTGCACCGCCGGGGCCAGGACGTTGGGGTTCTCCTCGGCGTGGAAGACGGTCTGGCTGCCGGTGCGCAAGGCGTGGCTGCCGAATTTGAGCTGGTCCGCTCCCCACTCCAGGGGGTTTCGGATGGTCATGTCCGTTCCTCCCGAACTTCAGGGGGCACGCGTCGACCGTGGCAGTGCGGCCGGGATGGCCGCCGGTCACGCCGACGCGACCCGCCATGGACCAAAGTATAACCCGGCTGCGACATTCCGTCCCCTGTCTTTGTCGGGCAACGTGAAGCAGCTGAAATAGGGGCGAATCGCGCGGCCCTTGAAGGCCGCGGCGGAAAGCCGGAGTATCGTGGCGTCGGCAACGTCCGATGCAGCCGGCGTCCAGCCAGGAGGAAGCGTGATGATGCGTTCGACCCTGATCGGTGCACTCGCCTTGATGGCCTTGACCGCCGCGGCCCGGGCCGATGGCGACCCGGCCGCCGGCGAGAAGGTGTTCACGCAGTGCAAGGCCTGCCACCAGATCGGCGAGACCGCCAAGAACGGCGTCGGGCCGAATCTGAACGGCCTGTTCGGCCGCCATTCCGGCTCGGTCGAGGGCTACAATTACTCCGACGCCAACAAGAACTCCGGCATCACCTGGGACGAGACGGTGTTCCGGGAATACATCAAGGCCCCGCGAACCAAGATCCCGGGCACGAAGATGGCGTTCGTCGGCTTGAAGGACGACCAGAAGATCACCGATCTGATCGCCTTCCTCAAGCAGTACGCCGCCGACGGCAAGAAAAACTGAGGCGGCGGCTGCGGCTGCCGACATCGGTTGACAATCAAGCGGGCTGACCCGCATCATCAATTTACAGGCCAAGGCCGGACAAGTCTGATGCTGCAAGGGTCGTCTCCGCGTCGACCGTGACGCGGGACGGCCGGGCCAGACGGAGAAGCCGGCCGGCCTCGACAAGTGCGAAGGCCGTCATCCATGACGATGTGGCCACTATCAGGGGGAAACCGCCGCGCCGGCCCGATGGGCCGGGGTGCAGGATGCCCCCGCGCTGTGCCGCCGCATCCGCTTTCCGTTCCAAATCGACCGACTCCCGGCCTTCTCGTTCACGCTATCGCTGATGACGGAGGTGACCGGAGATGAAGACTGCGCTCGTCCTGGTTCTGGTCGCCGTCGGCTCGGTGGTGTTCCACCTGCTGAGCCCGTGGTGGTGGACCCCGATCGCCTCGAACTGGCACTACATCGACGGCACGATCGAGATCACCTTCTGGATCACCGGCGTGGTGTTCACCGCGATCGTGCTGTTCACCGCCTACTGCGTCTGGCGCTTCCGCCACCGCGAGGGCAACACCGCCGACTACAAGCCGGAGAACAAGCGGCTGGAGGGCTGGCTGACCATCGCCACCGCGGTCGGCGTGGCGGCGATGCTGGCGCCGGGGCTGGTGGTCTGGGCCCAGTTCGTCACCGTCCCGGCCGACGCCACCGAGGTCGAGGTGGTGGGCCAGCAATGGCAATGGACCTACCGGCTGCCCGGCAAGGACGGCAAGCTCGGCACCGCCTCGACCCAGGCGATCACGCCGGAGAACCCGCTCGGCGTCCATGCCGACGACCCGACCGGCCAGGACGACGTGCTGATCCAGGGCGGCGAACTGCACCTGCCGATCGACAAGCCGGTCAAGGTCCTGCTGCGCGCGGTCGACGTGCTGCACGATTTCTACGTGCCGCAGTTCCGGGCGAAGATGGACATGATCCCGGGCTCGGTCACCTATTACTGGTTCACGCCGACCCGCACCGGCAGCTTCGAGGTGCTGTGCGCCGAGCTGTGCGGCACCGGCCATCCCTACATGCGCGGCATCGTCATCGTCGACGCCCAAGCCGATTACGACGCCTGGCTGGCGCAGCAGGCCACCTTCGGCCAGGTCTCGGCGCTGCCCGGGCCGGCCGACCGCGAGGTGGCCGCCGCGAAGTAGTTCCGGCCCCGGGAAGGGGAGGGGCCGCGAGGAGGGAGCATCATTCGGCCGGGACGATCCCCGTCGAGCCCGGCCGGGAGGAAGCAGGAGGACACGCCCATGGTGGACGTCATCCGCGAGCCTGTCGAACCGGTCCCGCCGCTCGAAGTGCCGGATGTCGACCTGTACCATCCGAAGAGCTGGCTCACGACCTGGGTGTTCTCGCAGGACGCCAAGGTCATTGCCGTGCAGTATGCCGGCACGGCGCTGGCGATCGGCTTCGTCGCCCTGGTGCTGTCCTGGATGATGCGGCTGCAGCTGGCCTTCCCGGACGACTTCGCCTTCATCGACGCCACCGGCTACTACCAGTTCATCACCATGCACGGCATGATCATGGTGATCTACCTGCTGACGGCGCTGTTCCTGGGCGGCTTCGGCAACTACCTGATCCCGCTGATGCTGGGCGCGCGGGACATGGTGTTCCCCTATGTCAACATGCTCAGCTACTGGATCTACCTGCTGGCGGTGCTGGTGCTGGTGGCCAGCTTCTTCGCCCCCGGCGGGCCGACCGGGGCCGGCTGGACCCTGTACCCGCCGCAGGCGATCCTGTCCGGCACGCCGGGCGGCCGCGAATGGGGCATCCTCTTGATGCTCGGCTCGCTGATCCTGTTCATCATCGGCTTCACCATGGGCGGGCTGAACTACGTCGTCACCGTGCTGCAGGCGCGGGCGCGGGGGATGACGCTGATGCGGATGCCGCTGACGGTGTGGGGCATCTTCACCGCCACGGTCATGGCCCTGCTGGCCTTCCCGGCGCTGTTCGTCGCCTGCGTGATGATGCTGATCGACCGGCTGCTGGGCACCAGCTTCTTCATGCCGGCCCTGGTCGAGATGGGCGAGCAGCTGAAATACGGCGGCGGCAGCCCGATCCTGTTCCAGCACCTGTTCTGGTTCTTCGGCCATCCCGAGGTCTACATCGTCGCCCTGCCGGCCTTCGGCATCGTCTCCGACCTGATCAGCACCCACGCCCGCAAGAACATCTTCGGCTACCGCATGATGGTGTGGGCCATCGTCGGCATCGGCGCGCTGAGCTTCATCGTCTGGGCGCACCACATGTATGTCAGCGGCATGAACCCGTATTTCGGGTTCTTCTTCGCCACCACGACGCTGATCATCGCCATCCCGACGGCGATCAAGGTCTACAACTGGGTGCTGACCCTGTGGCGCGGGGACATCCACCTGACGCCGCCGATGCTGTTCGCCCTCGCCTTCATCGTCACCTTCGTCAATGGCGGGCTGACCGGGCTGTTCCTCGGCAATGTCGTGGTCGACGTGCCGCTGTCCGACACCATGTTCGTGGTCGCCCATTTCCACATGGTGATGGGGGTGGCGCCGATCTTCGTGGTGTTCGGCGCGATCTACCACTGGTACCCGAAGATCACCGGCCGGATGCTGGACGACACGATGGCCAAGATCCATTTCTGGGTCAGCTTCGTCGGCGCCTACGCGATCTTCTTCCCGATGCATTATCTCGGGTTGATCGGCGTGCCGCGGCGCTATTTCGAGCTCGGCGAGACCGCCTTCGTGCCGCCCTCGGCCCATGACCTCAACATCTTCATCACCGCCGCGGCGCTGACCGTCGGCGCGGCCCAGCTCCTGTTCCTGTTCAACCTGATCTGGAGCCTGCGCTACGGCCGCGAGGCCGGCGGCAACCCGTGGCGGGCGACGACGCTGGAATGGCAGACGCCGACCACCCCGCCGCCGCACGGCAATTGGGGCAAAGAGCTGCCGGTGGTCTATCGCTGGGCCTATGACTACAGCGTCCCGGGCGCTGCGCAGGACTTCCTGCCGCAGAACCAGCCCGGCGCCGTGCACCACGGCTGAGGGCGCGGCGATGGTCATCGTCACCCTGTTCATGCTGGTGGTCGGGGGCTTCGCCCTGCTGTGGCTGGCCCGCCAGGGGCTGATGACCAAGCCCTGGCTGGAGGAGAGCACGGTCGGCAACGTGCCGGCCAGCGGCGCCTCGCTGCGGCCGACGGCGTTGATCGGGCTGGGCGTGTTCCTGGTCGTCGCCGGCGCGCTGTTCGCCCTGCTGGTCAGCGCCTATTCGATGCGCATGGAGATGCCGGACTGGCGCGCGCTGCCGGTGCCGCTGCTGCTGTGGATCAACACCGCGGCCCTGGCCGCCGCCAGCGTCGGGCTGCAATGCGCCCACGGCGCCGCCCGGCGCGGCGACCTGGCTGACACCCGCACCGGCCTCCTGGCCGGCGGCGCGGCGTCGCTGGTGTTCGTGGTCGGGCAGCTGCTGGCCTGGCAGCAGCTGCACATGCTGGGCTATTTCCTGGCCAGCAACCCGGCCAATTCCTTCTTCTACCTGGTCACCGCGGTGCATGGCGTGCATGTGCTGGGCGGCCTGGTGGCCCTGGGCCGCACCGGCGCCCGGGCCTGGCGCGGCGCCGATCCCGACAAGCTGCGCCTGAGCGTCCAGCTGTGCACGCTGTACTGGCATTTCCTGCTGCTGGTCTGGCTGATCCTGCTCGCCCTGCTGACCGGCTGGGCGGACCGTTTCGCCGAGATCTGCCGCCAGTTGCTGACCTAGGGGATACCGATGGCCGAAACCCATATCGCCGGATCGATCGACCGCGCCAAGGGATGGCAGGGCGTCGCCTCCGACTGGTCGTCCGACCAGCGCGCCTTCAAGAGCGCGTCCTGGGGCAAGGCGATGATGTGGATCTTCCTGCTCAGCGACACCTTCGTGTTCGGCTGCTTCCTGCTGTCCTACATGACGGTGCGGATGTCGACCGCCGAGACCTGGCCGAACCCGAGCGAGGTGTTCGCCCTGACCATTGGCGGCGAGTCGATCCCGCTGATCCTGATCGCGATCATGACCTTCGTGCTGATCAGCAGCAGCGGCACCATGGCCATGGCGGTCAATTACGGCTATCGCCGCGACCGGGTGAAGACGGCGGTGCTGATGCTGGTGACCGCGGCCTTCGGCGCCACCTTCGTCGGCATGCAGGCCTTCGAATGGACCAAGCTGATCCATGAAGGGGTGCGGCCCTGGGGCAACCCCTGGGGCGCGCCGCAATTCGGCTCGGCCTTCTTCATGATCACCGGCTTCCACGGCACCCACGTCACCATCGGCGTGATCTTCCTGATCGCCATGGCCCGCAAGGTGCTGCGCGGCGACTTCGACACCGGCCGGCGCGGCTTCTTCACCAGCCGGCGGGGCAATTACGAGATCGTCGAGATCACCGGCCTGTACTGGCACTTCGTCGATCTGGTCTGGGTGTTCATCTTCGCGCTGTTCTACCTGTGGTGAGGGACATGGCACACGCCGCGCATATCGACGAAGGGCACGGGCAGTCGCAACCCGTCGCCCATGCCGAGGGCCAGCAGCACCCGATCAGGCTGTACCTGGTGGTCTGGGGCTGGCTGTTCGTGCTCAGCGCCTGCTCCTACCTGGTCGACTATTTCGCCCTGCAGGGCCTGCTGCGCTGGAGCCTGATCCTGATCTTCATGATGCTGAAGGCAGGGCTGATCGTTGCCGTGTTCATGCATATGAAGTGGGAGCGGCTGGCCCTGGTCTACGCCATCACGGTGCCACCGGTGGCGCTCCTGGTGTTCGTCGCCATCATGGTGGCCGAGTCCGACTACACCCTGCTGACCCGGATGCTGTTCCTGGGCGGGCGGTAGGGGTGTCACTGCCTGGCGGCGTTCTCCAGACCTCCGCTACTTGCTCCGAGCCGCAATTTCTGCTCTCCCCCTCCCCCCGCGGGAGGGGGTAGGGGGAGGGGGTGTCGATCAAAGAGCCGGCATGGGATTATCCAGGACCGCTGTGACGTTGCTGTGGTCCTTCGACTTCGGTCCCGGCGGCGCCAAACCCCTCCCCCTACCCCCTCCCGCAAGGGGAGGGGGAGTATAAGAAATAGGTTGAGGCGCTCAGCCTTTGATCACCCCGTCGGCGATCTCCCGGATCAGCTCCGGCAGCACCTCGAAGGCGTAGGGGCGGTGGATGCGCTCCAGCGGCGTGTGGTAGTCGCGGCCCCAGGGGCCGGCATTGACGATCGGGATCTGCGCCAGGGCCGGGCCGTCGGGCCAGGGCAGGCCGGCGCCCCAGGCCGGGGTGTCGGCGGCGATGGCCGCGACCGCGCCCTCGTCGCCCCTGCCGAGGAAGCTCATGTCGGAGATGCCGGGGAACCAGGGCTCGAGCCCGATCGTGGTGCCGTGCCGCGCCGCGACCTTCGCCGCGGCCTCGCGCGTCGCCCGCTCCAGCCGCTGCCCGGCCTCGTCATCGCCCAGCGACACCGGCAGATAGGGCATCGAGGCCAGGCCCAGCACCACCGCCGGGCCGCTGCGGCCGCTGAGAGCCCACAGCGCCTCGGTGATCCGCCGGCACTGCTCCGGCAGGTCCAGCCCGGTCGCCGCCGCCTCGGCTGCCACCGCGGCCAGCGCCGCTTCGGCCTCGGGCGAGCGCGCCAGCACCTCGCGCCGCAACTCGGCGAAGCGCAGCACCGGCACGTCCGGCACATCGGCCCCGCCGCGCTGGCGCAGCTGCGCCGCGACCCCGGCGGCCGCGTCTTCGATCAGCCGGGCCAGCGGCGCCAGCACATCCTCCGGCCCGCGCCGGTACCGCGCGGTGTTCCAGAACATCCAGACCGTGCCGGGAGTGGTGACGTCGTAGCCGGCCTTGCCGTCCTTCATGCCCAGCAGCGTCGCCGGGGTGCCGGAGGCGTTGCCCAGGCTCTCGGTCAGCTCCGGTGCCCATTCCGCCGCGGCGGCGACGGCGCCGGCCAGGGCGGCGGCGCTGACCCCGCGGATGGTGTCGGCGGCATGGGCGGCGCGGCCGATCACCAGCGCGCTCGGCAGCAGCTTGCCGACGCTGCCCAGCGCCACCGACCGGCCGAAACGGCCGTCGCCGGTGTCGCCCAGGCAGTCGAGATTGATCGCGGCGTCGAGGCTCAGTCCCAGCCGCTCGGCCAGGCCGGGCAAAGCGCGGGCGGCGCTGCGGGCGCCGGCGGAGTTGACCTCCTCGTCCGGCACGGCGAGGAACAGCAGGTTGCCCTCGCGCTCCGGCTCCGCGGCCGCCGCCTCCAGCACGGCCAGGCCGGCGGCGAGCCCGCCCTTCATGTCGAGCAGCCCGCGCCCGGGCAGGAAGTCCGGGCCCGACAGGTCGGCCAGGGCCAGTTGCTCGGCCTCGCTGCGCGCGTCGCGCCGCAGCCGGGCCAGCAGGGCCTCCTTCAACTGCTCCGGCTCGGTCGCCAGATTCTGCAGGTCGCCGTAATCGGCCACCGTCACCGTGTCGAAATGGCCGGTCAGCACCACGGTGCGGTGGCCGCGTCCGCGCAGCAGCGCGGCGACGCTGGCGCGGCCCAGCCGGTCGCCGGCCGGGATGGTCCAGACATCGTCCGGCCGGTCGCGGAAGGCCGGGCTGGCGCGCAGCAGGCCGCACAGCGTCTCGGCATAGGCCACCTCGTCCGGCGTGCCGGTGACGCTGGGGATGCGGGTGAGGGTCAGCGCCCAGTGCTCGGCGCGGGCGGCCATATCGGTCATCGTCGGACGGGCCTCAGCTCTTGCCGGCGAAGGCGTTGAAGGTGATCAGCGTCATCGTGTCCTTGATGTGTGGCAGGGCATGGATGCGGCTGTTGACGAAGCGGCCGACATCGACGTCCTCCGGCAGGTAGCATTTGATCATCAGGTCGAACTGGCCGGAGATCGAATAGATCTCCGACACCTCCTCGATCTCGTCCACCGCATGCTCGGCCGTGTCATAGGCGTGGCCCAGCTCGCATTTCACCATGATGAAGATCGGACGCATCAAGCGGCCTCCGTGACTCGGGGTTCGGGCCGATCCTAGCCCGGCGGCGGCGGCAGGTCATGCGGGATGGTCCTACGGCGAGATGGTTCCCCGACCACAATTCTGGCACAGTTTCATAAAATAATATGCGCCCCGCTGCCCATTGTTGAGCGAAACCTCGGCCATGCATTGGTCCCCTGGAGAGGATCCGGCCGCCACAGAAGAGTGTCGAACTAACAATACTTCCTCTTGGCCTGATGAAATGCGGCAGGCCCAAGAGCAAAAAAACCGTCACGAGCAATAGAGAACCATCTGGTCGCGATCTCGGATCGCAGCCGTTTGGCACAGTTCGGTCGTAAGAAATTGCCGATGTGACATTGAACAGGAGGGGGAAATCATGGCTACAGTCACCTATTCATGGGCCCTTGACGTTTTCGGTTTCGTCTTGAACAGCGGCGCGAGCGGAAGCCAGGCGGATGTCGCCATCACCGCGACCGCCGACGGGGGGTATCTGGGAGCCTGGAGCGTCGGCAGCGGCTTTGTCCGGGGCCGATACGTCGATGCCGACGGCACGCCGGGCGCCGAAGACTTCCTCAACACCACGACGCTCAACAACCAGTTCGATGCCAGCATGGCGCTGCTGGGCAACGGCCACAATGTCGTGAGCTTCACCGACGACAGCTCGGGCACCGATACGATCCGGATCCGCATCCTCGGCGACGGCGCGCCGGCCTCGGACTTCGCGGTGCCGGCCAACCCCAAGCCGCAGCGGGAATCCGACGTCACGGCGCTGGGTTCCGACGGCTTCGCCGTGGCCTACACCGTCGACTTCGGTTCCGGCGACACCGATGTCCGGGTTCAGCGGTACAACGCGGACGGAACCCTGGACGGCGGTGCGCTCATCGTCGACAACAGCGTCGCCCTCGCCACCGACCATGCCTCGATCACCGGCCTCGCCTCCGGCGGCTTCGTCGTGGCCTGGGAGCAGTCCGCGACTGCCGGCGGCGCCCATTCCGTCTGGTTCCAGCTCTACGACGCATCGGGCGCTCGCGTGACGGTTCCGGGCGATGTGCTCAACAGCCACCACCTGATCGACGACACCGGCTCGATCAACCAGGACATCCAGGTCGCCGCGCTGCAGGATGGCGGCTTCGTCGTCGCCTATGTCGACAACGGCTGGGACGTCACCGACGGCACCGAGATCACGGCGCGCGTCTACAATGCCGACGGAACGGTGCGCAGCGGCTATCTGCTGGTCAACGACGACGTCACGGGTGATCAACTGCGTCCGACGGTGACCGTCCTGTCCAACGGCTTCTTCGTGGTCGGCTGGCAAGACGGCGGCGTTTTCTACTATCAGGCCTACGACCCGAGTGGCGCCGCCGCCGGCGCCAACTACGCGGCCGGCAATGGCGTCATCGAAGGCGAGATCATAGGCTTGGCCGGCGGCTTCGTGGCCGGCGTGAGTGAGAATATCCAAACCGACGGCGACGGCAGTTCGGTTCGCAGCTCGATCCACGCGCTGATCCGCACCACCACCGGGACGGTGGAGGACGAGACCCTGACCGGCAATGCCCTGCGCGACGTCATCAAGGGCTTGGGCGGCAACGACACGCTCAATGGTGACGCCGGCAACGACACGCTTGAAGGCGCCCTCGGCGACGACATCCTCCGCGGTGGCGCCGGGGCCGACGCGCTCGACGGCGGCCTCTATACCGATACCGCCAGCTACTACACCAGTACGGCCGGGGTCACGGTCGATCTCGCCGCCGGCATCGGCAGCGGCGGCGATGCCGAGGGCGACACGCTGACCGGGATCGAGAACCTCTCCGGCAGCAATCTGGGCAATGACACGCTTGCCGGCGATGCCGGCGCCAACACGCTGCAGGGCTGGGGCGGCGACGACGTGCTCCGCGGCGCCGCCGGGGCGGATGTGCTGGAGGGCGGCGCCGGCATCGACACCGCCAGCTGGTACACCAGCGCGGCCGGTGTCACGGTCGACCTCGCCGCCGGCACCGCCAGCGGCGGCGATGCCGCGGGCGACACGCTGACCGGGATCGAGAACCTCTCCGGCAGCAACCTCGGCAACGACACGCTCACCGGCAACGGCGGCACCAACAAGCTGCAGGGCTGGGGCGGCGACGATGTGCTCCGCGGCGGGGCAGGGGCCGACGTGCTGGACGGCGGCGCCGGCACCGACACCGCCAGCTATTACACCAATGCTGTCGGGGTCGCGGTCGATCTCGCCACCAGCGACACGCTGAGCAGCATCGAGAACCTCTCCGGCAGCAACCTGGGCAATGACACCCTCGCCGGCGATATCGGCGCCAACAAGCTGCAGGGCTGGGGCGGCGACGATGTGCTCCGCGGCGGGGCCGGGGCCGACACGCTCGAAGGCGGCGCCGGCATCGACACGGCCAGCTACTACACCGGCATGGTCGGGATCTCGGCCAGCCTCGCCACCGGCCTCGGCAGCGGCGGCGACGCCGCGGGCGACACACTGGCCGGCATCGAGAACCTCTCCGGCAGCCAGGGCAGCGACGTGCTGGAAGGAAATGCCGGCGCCAATGTGCTGCAGGGCTGGAACAGCGACGACATCCTCTCCGGCAGGGGCGGTAAGGATACGCTGACCGGCGGGGCCGGGGCGGACCGCTTCACCTTCGCCGCTCCCGGCGACAGCGTGGTCGGGGCCAATGCCGACGTCGTCACCGATTTCAGCCATGCCCAGGACGACGAGATCGACCTGATTGCCATGGACGCCAACAGCGGCGCCGACGGCAACCAGGCGTTCAGCTTCATCGGTGCCAACCTCTACAGCGGCGTCGCCGGCCAGCTGCGCTTCTCCATCGCCAATGGCGTCACCACGGTCGCCGGCGACGTCGACGGCGACGCGGTCTCCGACTTCCACATCACCCTGACCGGCAGCATCAATCTCGTCGCCGCCGACTTCGTGCTCTGAACCGGCTCGGTCGCCCTGGTCGGCACCGTGCCCAGACCAGGGCGATGGAGTCTGCCCGGAGAACCAGACAAGCTATCCCTGTTCGGCTGATGCGGCCGGGGCGGTCAAGGGCGAAACTGGCATCGGGCGCGCCGCCGCATCTGCAGCAGGGAAGGGCGATCATGGCCGTCGTCAACGGAAGCGCAGGAAACGATGTGATCCATGTCGCCGGCGACGGGGTGATCGTCCCGCCCGGCTACACCGACATGCCCCAGGCGACGGCTTCCGACGACGTGGTGAGCGGTCTCGGCGGCACCGACCTTCTGGTCGGCGGCGACGGAAGCGACATCCTGGTAGGGGGCGCCGGCGCAGACACGCTCCTCGCGAGATGGCTCGGCGGCCATAATTCTGGCACACTTTCCTAAAATAACATGCGCCCTGCTGCCCATTGCCGAGTGAATCCCGGCCATGCGTTGATCCCTGGAAGATCCGGCGGCCGGAGAAGAGTGTCTGGATAACAATATTCTCTCTTGGTCCGATTGGAATGCGGCGGGATCAAGGGAAAAAAGCCGCCACGAGCAACAGAGAACCACCTCGGCTGTGATCTCGCATCGCGGCCGTCTGGCGCAGTTCGGTCACAAGCCTTTGCCGCCCTGAAATTTGAAGAAGAGGGGGGACCATGGCTACAATTTCCTACTCATGGGCATCCGTCGTGCCCCACTTTATCCTGAACGGTCAGACGCTCGGCAGTCAGTCGGACGTCGCCATCGCCGCGACCGCCGATGGGGGCTATCTGGGGGCCTGGAGCATCAGCAGCGCCCTTGTCCGGGGCCGATACGTCGATGCCGACGGCACGCCGGGCGCAGAACATGACCTCAACACCACGCTGACAGGCAACCAGTTCGACGCCAGCATGACGCTGCTGGGCAACGGCCACAACGTCGTGACCTTTACCGACAGCAGTTCGGGCACCGATACGGTTCGGGTCCGCATCCTCGGCGACGGCGCCCCGTTCCTGGATTTCGCGGTGCCTGCCGATGCAAAGCCTCTGCGGGAATCCGACGTCGCGGCGCTGGGGTCCGGCGGCTTCGCCGTGGCCTACACCCGCGACTACGGGGCCGGCGACACCGATCTCCTGGTCCAGCGATACGAGGTGGATGGAGACGAGGCCGGCGGGCCGATCGTCGTCGACGGCAAGTTCGGCGTCGCCACCGACCATGCCTCGATCGCCGGCCTCGCCTCGGGCGGCTTCGTCGTGGCCTGGGAGCAGTCCGCGGCCGCCGGCGGCGACCATTCCGTCTGGTTCCAGCTCTACAACGCATCGGGCGTTCCCGTGACCGCTGCGGGCGACCCGCCTGGCAGCCATCACCTGATCGACGGCGCCGGCTCGATCAACCAGGACATCCAGGTCGCCGCCCTGCAGGATGGCGGCTTCGTCGTCGCCTATATCGACAACGGCTGGGTCGGTGCCGACGGCACCGAGATCACAGCGCGCGTCTACAATGCCGACGGATCGGCGCGCAGCGGCTTTATCCGGGTCAACGCCGACATCGCGGGCGATCAACTGGATCCGACGGTGACTGTCCTGTCCAACGGCTTCTTCGTGGTCGGCTGGAGCGACAACGGCATTTTCTACTATCAGGCCTACGACCCGAATGGCGCTGCCGTCGGCGCCAAGTACTTTGTCAACAATGGCGTCTACGAAGGCGAGATCCTGGGCCTGGCCGGCGGCGTCGTGGTCAACGTGTGTGAGAGCGCCCACTCCGACGGCGATGGCACCTCGATCGAAACCTCGATCGACGCGCTGATCCGCACCACCACCGGGACGGAGGGCAGCGAGACCCTGGCTGGCGACGGCCTGCGCGACCAGATGGACGGCGGCGGCGACAACGACATCCTCGACGGGCTTGGCGCAGACGATTATCTGCTCGGCGGCGCGGGCGACGATGTGCTCCGCGGCGGTGCAGGAGGCGATGTGCTCGACGGCAGCACCGGCACCGATACCGCCAGCTACTTCACCAGTGCCGGCGCGGTGACGGTCGACCTCGCCGCCGGCACCGGCAGCGGCGGTGACGCCGCGGGCGATACGCTGAGCGGCATCGAGAACCTCTCCGGCAGCAACATCGGTGACGATGTCCTCGCCGGCAATGCCGGCGCCAATGTGCTGCAGGGCTGGGGCGGCGGCGACGTGCTCCGCGGCGGCGGCGGGGCCGACACGCTCGAAGGCGGCGCCGGCATCGACACGGCCAGCTACTACACCAGTGCCGCCGGGGTCACGGTCGACCTCGCCACCGGCACGGCCAGCGGCGGCGACGCCGCGGGTGACACCCTGACCGGGATCGAGAACCTCTCCGGCAGCAACCTGGGCAACGACATCCTCGCCGGCAATGGCGGGGCCAACACGCTGCAGGGCTGGGGCGGCGATGACGTTCTCCGCGGCGGGGCGGGGGCCGATGTGCTCGAGGGCGGGGCCGGCATCGACACCGCCAGCTGGTACACCAGTGCGGCCGGGGTCACGGTCGACCTCGCCGCCGGCACTAGCAGCGGCGGCGATGCCGCAGGCGACACGCTGAGCGGGATCGAGAACCTCTCCGGCAGCAACCTGGGCGGCGACGTCCTCTCCGGCAACGGCGGCGCCAACAAGCTGCAGGGCTGGGGCGGCGATGATACGCTCCGCGGCGGCGCCGGGGCCGACGCGCTCGAGGGCGGGGCCGGCATCGACACCGCCAGCTACTACACCGGCGCGGCCGGCGTCACGGTCGACCTCGCAGCCAACACCGCCAGCGGCGGCGATGCCGCGGGCGACACGCTGGCCGGCATCGAGAACCTCTCCGGCAGCAACCTGGGCGGGGACATGCTTACCGGCAGCGCCGGGGCCAATGTGCTGCAAGGCTGGGGCGGCAACGACACCCTTGTCGGCGGTGCCGGCAAGGATACGCTGGCCGGCGGTATCGGAGCCGACACTATCGTCTTCACCGCCCTCGGCGACAGCGTGGTCGGAGCCAATGCCGACGTCGTCACCGATTTCAGCCACGCCCAGGACGACGAGATCGACCTGAGTGTCATGGACGCCGACACTGGCGTCGACGGCAACCAGGCGTTCAGCTTCATCGGCGCTAACCTCTACAGCGGCGTCGCCGGCCAGCTGCGCTTCTCCATCGCCAACGGCGTGACCACCATCGCCGGCGACGTCGACGGCGACGCGGTCTCGGATTTCCACATCACCCTGACCGGCAGCATCAATCTCGTCGCCGCCGACTTCGTGCTCTGAACCGGCTCCATCGCCCTGGTCGGCACCGTGCCCAGACCAGGGCGATGGAGTCTGCCCGGAGAACCAGACAAGCTATCCGCAATCCCGCAGGCAGGCATCCCCTGTTCGGCTGATGCGGCCGGGGCGATCAAGGGCGAAACTGGCAGCGGGCGCGCCCCCTTGAAACAGGACGTCAATCATGGCCGTCGTCAACGGAACCGCGGGAAACGATGTGATCCATGTCGCCGGCGACGGGGTGATCGTCCCGCCCGGCTACACCGACATGCCCCAGGCGACGGCTTCCGACGACGTGGTGAGCGGTCTCGGCGGCACCGACCTTCTTGTCGGCGGCGGCGGAAGCGATCTGCTCGACGGCGGCGACGGCAGCGACATCCTGGTAGGGGGCGCCGGCGCGGACACGCTCCTCGGCGGCGCCGGCATCGACACCATCCGTTATGACGGCTCCCAGGCGGTCTCCATCAACCTTGTCAACGCTCGCGGCGCTAACGGCGACGTCATCTCCGGTGTCGAGAACGTCGAGGGCACCGGCTTCGACGACAGTGTGTACGGATCCGCGGCGTCCAACACGATCGGTGGCGCCGATGGCGGCGACTATCTCCTCGGCGGCGGGGGAGGTGACTCGCTCCGTGGGGACGCCGGCGGCGACTATCTCGGCGGTGAGGACGGCAATGATGTCCTCACCGGCGGCGATGGTGACGATGCTCTGGAGGGCGGCGCCGGGGCGGATCGGCTCGATGGCGGCCTCGGCACGGACGACATCGAATACCGCTACAGCCCTTCTGCCGTCACCGTGGATCTCGGCAGGGGCCTCGGCAGCGGCGGCCACACCCAGGGCGATGTGGTCTCCGGCATCGAGGACGTCGCGGGCTCGAGAAACCATGGCGATACCCTCATCGGCTCGGCCGTATCCAACCTTCTCCACGGGAATGGAGGAAACGACATCCTCAGCGGCCTCGGCGGCAACGATGGCCTCTATGGCGGAGGCGACAACGACATCCTTCGCGGCGGCGCCGGGGCCGACATCCTGAACGGCGACGTCGGGATCGATCTCGTCAGCTACTATGGCGCCACCGCCGCTCTGAGAATCGATCTGTCGGGCGGCGTGGGCTCTGGCGGCGACGCCGCAGGCGACACCTATACCGCGATCGAGAACGTCAACGGCGGCCTTGCCGGCGACCAGATCTACGGCACGGCAGCGGCCAATACTCTCAATGGCTTTGAAGGCAACGACCGGCTTTTCGGGTATGACGGCGACGACGCGCTGCTCGGCGGTATCGGCGACGATGCCCTGCAGGGCAGTGCCGGGGCGGATCGTCTCGACGGCAGCGCCGGCATCGATACCATCTACTACTACGGTACCGCCGGGGTGGCGGTCGACCTGAGCACCGGCCTCTGCAGCGGCGGCCAGGCCCAGGGCGACGTGATCTCCGGCATCGAGAACATCCAGGGTACGACCTCCTTTGCCGATAATCTCGTCGGTTCGTCCGTGGCCAACCGGTTCGATGGCATCGGAGGAAACGACGTCCTCAGCGGCCTCGGCGGTTCCGACACGCTGATCGGCGACGACGGTGACGACACGCTCCGCGGCGGCGATGGCGACGACTTCCTTCATGTCGGCCCGGGCACGGATGTGATGGATGGCGGCGCCGGCCGCGACACCATGGTGTTCACCCATGCCATGGTGGCCGACTGGCAGTCGGGCGCGCTCGATGCCGACATCGGCGGCGATCCCTGGTACAATTGGGAAGCGATCCAGGGCTCGTCCGGCGACGACCGGATCCGCACCAACAGCTGGGGCTTCGCGGTCGAGCTGCGCGGCGGCGCCGGCAACGACGTGCTTCGCGGCGGCGCCGGGGCGGATGCGCTGGTCGGCGCCGCCGGCCTCGACACCGCCAGCTACTACACCGGCACGACCGGAGTCCTGGTCAGCCTGGCCAGCGGCAACGCCAGCGGCGGCGAGGCGCAGGGCGACACCCTGTCCGGCATCGAGAACCTCTCCGGCAGCCAGGGCAGCGACAGCCTCTACGGCAACGCCGGCGCCAATGTGCTGCAGGGCTGGAACGGCGGCGACTCCCTCGTCGGCGGCGCCGGCAAGGACACCCTCACCGGCGGCGCCGGGGGCGACCGCTATTACTTCACCGCCCTCGCCGACAGCGTGGTCGGCGCCAATGCCGACGTCATCACCGATTTCAGCCATGCCCAGGGCGACCGCATCGACCTGGCGGCGATCGACGCCAGGTTCACGGTCGCCAACAACCAGGCCTTCAGCTTCATCGGCACCGCCGCCTTCACCGGCGTCGCCGGCCAGCTTCATTATTGGCACGATTCCGGCCGGACCATCGTCTCCGGCGACGTCAACGGCAACCGCACGGCCGACTTCAACATCGTCCTGACCGGCACGATCAATCTCGTCGCCGCCGATTTCGTGCTCTGAAACGGCCCGGCCGTCCTGGTCGGGCTCGTGCCCGGCCAGGCGCGGTCCGGCAGCCTCTGTGGGGAAAGCCGGACAAATTATTCCCACTCCGGCAGGCGCGCATCCCCCATTCAGACGACGCCTTGTCGCCGGTTCCGGGCGAGACTGCCGGCGGCATCGGGCCCCCCTTGAAACAGGAGGTCAATCATGGCTGTCGTCAACGGAACCGCGGGAAGCGATGTGATCCATGTCGCCGGCGACGGGGTGGCCGTCCCCTCCGGCTTCACCGACATGCCTCAGGCGACGGGTGGCGGCGACACGCTGAACGGTCTCGGCGGCTCCGACATCCTCTACGGCGGCGGCGGCGACGACCTTGTCGACGGCGGCGACGGCGACGATACCCTGGTCGGGGGCGCCGGCCGGGACACGCTCTTCGGCGGCGCCGGCACCGACATGATCGGCTATGGCGGCGCCGCCGCGGTTCAGATCGATCTCGCCAGCGGCAGCTGCCATGGCGGCGACGCCGAAGGCGATGTGATCTCCGGCATCGAGAACATCCAGGGCACCGCCCGCTACGGCGACACCCTCACCGGCTCGGCGGTGGCCAACCAGCTCTACGGCGAGGGTGGGAACGATATCCTCAACGGCCTCGATGGCGACGACACGCTCGTCGGCGGCGACGGCAACGACGTGCTCCGCGGCGGCGCCGGGGCGGACCGGATCGTCGGCGGCGCCGGCATCGATCTCGTCAGCTTCTACGGTACGGACCGCACGGTGGACGTGTCCCTGTCGTCCGGCCAAGGCTACCAAGGCGACGCCGAAGGCGATAGCTTTGCCGGCATCGAAAATGTCAACGGCGGCGGCGGCTGGGACCATATCGACGGCAATGCCGTCGCCAACGTCCTGAACGGTTACGACGGCAACGACGTCCTTACCGGTCGAGAAGGCAACGATACGCTCCTCGGCGGCATCGGCGACGATATTCTGACCGGCGGTGCCGGGGCGGATCAACTGGTCGGCGGCGCCGGCATCGACACCGCTGCCTATGGGGGCAGCATCGCCGGCGTGATTGTGAACCTAGCCACGCTGACCGCCTCGGGCGGCCATGCTCAGGGGGATGTGATCGGAGCCGACATCGAGGCGGTGGAAGGCTCGGCTTACGCCGACATCCTCACCGGCTCGGCCGTCGCCAACAGTCTCTCCGGCGGGGTCGGCAACGACATTCTTCGCGGCGGCGCCGGTGCCGACGCGATCGACGGCGGCGACGGCGTCGACCTCCTCACCTTCTACGGCGCCGCAGCAGCGGTGCTGCTCGATCTGGGTGGCGCCCCGGGCCAGGGATTCGGCGGTGATGCCGAAGGCGATACCTACTGGCGCATCGAGAACGTCAACGGCGGCAAGGCCGGAGACTACATTCGCGGCAGCGGCGGCGACAATATCCTGAACGGCTACGAGGGCAACGACGAGCTCCAGGGTCATGACGGCGATGACACGCTCCTCGGCGGCGCTGGCGATGACCTGCTGCAGGGTGACGCGGGGGCGGACCGGCTCGACGGCGGTGCCGGCATCGACACCATCGCCTTCGATATCAATGCGGGGGTGACGGTCGATCTTGGCACCGGCCTGTGCAGCGGCGGCCATGCCGAAGGCGACGTGATCTCCAGCATCGAGAACATCGAGGGGACGTTGTCCTATGGCGACACCCTGACCGGGTCGTCCGGAACCAACCGGCTCGACGGGCGGGGCGGGAACGACGTCCTCAGCGGCCTCGGCGGCGCCGACACGCTGATCGGCGGTGCGGGAGATGACACGCTCCGCGGCGGCGATGGCGACGACTTCCTCCATGTCGGCGCCGGCACGGATGTGATGGATGGCGGCGCCGGCCGCGACACCATGGTGTTCACCCGCGCCATGGTGGCCGACTGGCAGTCGGGCGCGCTCGACGCCGACATCAGCGGCGATCCCTGGTACAATTGGGAAGTGATCCAGGGCTCGTCCGGCGACGACAGGATCCGCACCAACAGCTGGGGCTTCGCGGTCGAGCTGCGCGGCGGCGCCGGCGACGATGTGCTCGCCACCGGCGTGACCGGGGGCGTCGGCGACACGCTGTCGGGCGAGGCCGGCAACGATCAGCTCACCGGCGGCATCGGCAACGACGTGCTCCGCGGCGGCGCCGGGGCGGATGCGCTGGTCGGCGGCGCCGGCCTCGACACCGCCAGCTACTACGGCGGCACGACCGGAGTCCTGGTCAGCCTGGTCAGCGGCAACGCCAGCGGCGGCGAGGCGCAGGGCGACACCCTGTCCGGCATCGAGAACCTCTCCGGCAGCCAGGGCAATGACAGCTTTTTCGGCAATGCCGGCGCCAATGTGCTGCAGGGCTGGAACGGCAGCGACTCCCTCGTCGGCGGGACCGGCAAGGACACCCTCACCGGCGGCGCCGGGGGCGACCGCTATTACTTCACCACCCTCGCCGACAGCGTGGTCGGGGCCAATGCCGACCGGATCACCGATTTCAGCCATGCCCAGGGCGACCGCATCGACCTGGCGGCGATCGACGCCAGGTTCACGGTCGCCAACAACCAGGCCTTCAGCTTCATCGGCACCGCCGCCTTCACCGGCGTCGCCGGCCAGCTTCATTATTGGCACGATTCCGGCCGGACCATCGTCTCCGGCGACGTCAACGGCAACCGCACGGCCGACTTCAACATCGTCCTGACCGGCACCATCGTCCTGGTCGCCGCCGACTTCGTGCTTTAGCCGGCCCGATCCGGCGCCGGGCCGCGGACGGTGCGGCGCCAGACCAGCGGCGCCGGGATCGTCAGCCGCAGCGGCGCCGTGCCCTCCGCGGACTCCAGCGCCGCCATCACCGCGTCGCCGGTGGCGTCGACCGACTGGTCGAAGGTGGTCAGGTCGTAGGCCGTCCAGCCGGCCTGCTCGGTGTTGTCGAAGCCGATGACGCAGAGGTCGTCCGGCACGCGCAGGCCCAGATCGTGGCGCGCGGCGTCGAGGAAGCCGAAGGCGACCAGGTCGCTGATGCAGAAGGCCGCGTCCGGCCGGTCCGGCCGCAGCAGCAGATCGTGCGCCGCGGCCCGGCCGGTGGCGTAGACGGTGCGGCCGCCGCGCCAGACCGCCGGCTCGATCCCCTCGGCCCGGGCGGCGGCGACGAAGCTGGCCTCGCGCGCCAGCAGGGCGGGGGTGCCCTGGGCCGAGGTGACCAGGCACAGCCGCCGGCAGCCGGCACGGCGGAACGCGGCCACCGCCACCCGGCCGGGCAGGGCGCTGTCGATGGCGATGTTGTCCGGCCCCTCGATCCGGTCGTCGCGGTTGATCAGCACCACCCGCTGCCCGGCGGCGATGCACAGCCGGGTGATGTCCTCCGACGGCGTGCCGGACAGCACGATGGTGGCGTCGGCGCGGTAGTTCAGGATCTGCCGCAGCGCCGATTGGGCGTCGGCGTCGCCGCGGCCGCTGGTGCCGATCAGCATGGCGACGCGGCCGCTGTGCTGCAGCCGGTCGGTCAAGGCCCCGACCATCCGCGACCGCAGCGGCGTCTCCAGGTCGGAGGCGACGATGCAGACGATCCGGCTCGACTGCCGGGTCAGGCCGCGGGCCAGGTGGTTGACGTGGTAGCCCAGCGCCTCCGCCGCCTGCAGCACCCGCTGCCGGGTCTCGGCCGAGACGCTGGCGCCCGGGGTGAAGGTGCGCGAGACGGCGGAGCGGGACACGCCCGCCTGTTCGGCCACCTGCTGGGCGCTGGCGAAGCTGCGGCGACGGGTCACGACGGAACAGACCTGCTGGTGAGGGACCGCCCGTCCCCAGGCGGCGAAACAGCCGATGATATGCACAGCCGTGCAGTTGGCAAGCACTACTGCTGGTCTGGCATGGCCATTCAGGGGCTATGGATGGTTGACAGGCCGGCTCTTTCATGTCGAGCTTGCACAGCCGTGCAAGCAGCGGGGCACATGGCGCGGACGGGCCCGATCCGGTCGCGTCATGGACAGCCCGAGGCGGTTGTGTGGCGGAAGGAACATTCGGGCGCCGTGATCGCGGCGCAGGATCCCGCGAGGACCGTTGGGAGGCGGTTCCGGGGGAAGCGGACAGGGGGCGAAGATGGGTCAGGCGCTCGGACGGGATCGGCTGGAGGCTCTCGCGGGGGAACTGCGGGAGCGGCGGTCGCGCATGCAGTTCAGCTCGCGCACGGCGAAGCTGATCGACAGCGGCGTGCCGAAGATGGCGCAGAAGCTGGTCGAGGAGGCGGCCGAGGTGGCGATCGACGCCGTCCGGGGCGAACGCCAGGCCGTGATCGAGGAGGCCGCCGACCTGATGTTCAACCTGACGGTGCTGCTGACCGAGCTCGACATCGGTCCCTGCGAGGTCTGGGACGAGATGGACCGCCGCCAGAAGCTGTACGGCATCGCCGAGAAGCTGCCGAAGGACCGGTAGCCGGTCCGACGGCGCTCCGTCTTCCTCTGGTTCTGCGATAGGGCCGCGGGGGCGGGCCCCCCCCCCGCCCCCCCATTTTAAACAAAAAAAAACCCCGGCCCCCCCC
>NZ_JASATH010000071.1:0-35159 GCF_038440215.1 Inquilinus sp. OTU3971
GCGCCCGCCATGCAGCGCCTTGTAGCGCGACCGCTTCTTGAGATCCCGGAACGCGCGCGGCAGCCGCCAGCGCGGCAAGGCAGGGCGCGGCACCTCTCCCTCGGGAGAAAGCCTGCCCCGGTCCTGACCCGGGGTCGAAATCGCGCCGGCGATTTCGAGTGAGGGGGCGGCCCGGGCCTCTCTCTCTTCGAACCCGTGGTGGCGCTGGAACTCCTCGGCCGCCTGCTCCAGATTGGGCAGGGCGGCGGCGGACTCGGCGGTGGCGCCACCGCGCTTGCGGGCCCGCGCGATCGAGGCGGTCAGCTTGCGCTTGACGACGGGAAGCAGCGGGATGCCCTTTCGCCGGTCCAGCTCGACCTCCTCCAGGCAGGCGACCACGATCTCGGGCCTTTCCAGCAGGCGATGCGCTCGCGCGCCGGGCTTCTTATAACCGACCTCGGCGGCGGCGAGGCGGCCATTGCCGTGCCGCGCGAAGCGCTGGGCGAACGAACGACCGCTCGGATCGACCCCCACGGCCCACGCGACAACACCCTCCTCCATTCCGGCCTCCCACGAAAAAGCCCGCCACGGCAATGCCGGGCGGGCGCGACTGTTCGACTCTGCCTGAATCATGCCACGTGACGCGGCGTCGCGTCAAGAACAAATAGGGAACATAAAGCCGCTGCCGGCCCTCAACCCGTCATGGCGTGCCCCGCCGGGGGTAATTCGGATCGCGGTAGGGGACGCCCATTGCTGAGCGCCCCCGCACAGATCCGTACGTGCCCGATTAGGGCATACGGCTCGTAGACCTCAATGGGGCGGTCTCCTGGGGCGACCTCGCGTGATACAATGAACGGAGAGTCCCAAGGATCTTTGATTATGTGATAAATTAGCGACAAATGCTTTGCGGCCATGCGCGGAGAGCGATAGGCAAGCAGGGCAAGGGAGGCATAATCATGTTACGCAGTTGCCTTGCATTTCTGATCGCATCGGTCGCTGTGCTCCCAGCAGTCACGGCCCTTGCGGATGATCCTCAGATTGCGCGCGGCAAATATCTCGTCACGATCAGCGGCTGCAACGACTGTCACACGCCGGGATATTTCTTCGGAAGGCCCGACATGTCACGCTTCCTTGGCGGCTCCGATGTGGGCTTCGAGATTCCGGGCCAGGGCGTCTTTGTCGGCCCCAACATCACACCAGACAAAGAGACGGGCATCGGCAGTTGGACCCGGGAGCAGATCGTGACGGCGATACAAGGCGGCAAACGGCCGGACGGCCGCATGCTGGCGCCGATCATGCCATGGCACGCCTTCGCACAGCTCACGGCGGATGACGCCATGGCGATCGTGGCTTTTCTCCAAAGTTCAGCCCCTGTTCATAACCAGGTCCCCGGGCCGTTCAAACCCGGAGAGAGCGTTTCGACCTTCATGTTCCGGATCATGCCGCCGGGCGAAACCGCAGCCGATGCGGCCAAGTAAACTGGTGGACTGCACCCCTGGGCTGAGACGCGAAAATCCGAGCCGTCACCCGTTCCCCAGGCTGCCGATCAGGCCCTCCAGCCCGCCCTGGTCGAGCTCCTGCTTCGCCGGCTGCACCGTCGGGGCCGTGACCGCCGTCGGCGGCACCAGCACCTTCGGCGCGCCCGAAGGCGTGACGGTCATGGGCGATCGGAATTAATTCGGAATTAATTCGGTGACAGTGCACAAATTGAGTGCGATTCTGAGGCCGGATCGCTTCGCAAGGGAGGGGGCGTGGCTCGGCTGGCGCGTGCGGTGTTTCCGGGCTTCCGCATCACGTCACCCAGCGCGGCAACGGGCGGGCGCAAACCTTCTTCCACGACAAGGACTACGCGCTCTACCGCGACCTGCTCGCCACCCATTGCGCGGCGGCGGAGGTCGAAATCTGGTCCTGGGTGCTGATGCCGAACCATGTCCATCTGATCCTGGTGCCTGGCGATCCGGACGGCCTCCGCCGGGCGCTGGCGCCGGTGCATCGCTACTATGCCGGCCACATCCATGCCCGGCTCGGGCGCAGCGGCCATTTCTGGCAGGGGCGCTTCGGCTGCGTCGCGATGGATGAGGAGCATCTCGGGGCGGCGCTGCGCTATGTCGCGCTCAACCCTGTGCGGGCCGGGCTGGTGCAGCGGGCGGCGGACTGGCCCTGGTCCAGCGCGCCGGTCCATCTCGGCCGGGTCGCGGCAGACGGCGTGACGACGGTGGAGCCGGTGCTGTCGCGCTATCCCGATTTCCCCGCGATCCTCGCCGCCAGCGAGGACGAGGCGGCATCGACGCGGTTGCGGCGGGCCGAGCAGATCGGCCGGCCGCTGGGTGGCCGCGACTTCCTCGACCGGCTCGAACGCGAGAGCGGCCGATCCCTCGCCCCTGCCAGACGCGGCCGAAAGCCCGCTAAAAGTGCAGTGTCACCGTAATTCCCAGTGTCACCGTAATTCCCCTCAAATTCCTCTCAGGCTAATAGTCTTATAAAGCGGAGTTGCAGGAATCTGAGCATGGACAGACATCAAGCTTGCTGACACACTCTGATCGTCAGGCTCGCGCCCGCACGGGGCGGTTTTGTTCAAAATGAGGAATAAAACAAATGTCACAGAAATTTAGCGATTTAAGTCAGGAGCTGCAAAACTTGATCTATACGCTAAGTTTCACACCTAATCTATGCTCCACGCGAGGCGATAAACCTGCACAAGATTTGAACATTGCATTTAACAATTTTCAATACGGTGACTGGACTGTTGAGCAATTTCAATCGACAGTTGAAAGTATCAACAGGAATGACTAGGCACGCTTTGCCTTGCACAACGGACTTGTTTCGACCGGTCTATCGCGAAGACTTGGCCAAGCCGTCAGACGCGTAACCGCTATGCGCCAGTGGAGTGGACCCTGAAGTGAGACAGGGAAAATAGGGACAGTTCTCTGAGATGGAGAACCGATGTCCAAGCGGGAGAGCCGGTCGGGCGGCTGCAGGCGTTCCCGATCCGCAGGCGATCACCCGTTCCCCAGGCTGCCGATCAGGCCCTCCAGCCCGCCCTGGTCGAGCTCCTGCTTCGCCGGCTGCACCGTCGGGGCGGTGACCGCCGTGGGCGGCACCAGCAGCTTCGGCGCGCCTGAAGGCGTGACGGTCGGGGCGATCGCGGCCGGAGCTGGAGCTACGCCCCCTCCCGCCGTCGCCACCGCGGCCGGCAGCGAGTTGTCGACGCCCAGCAGCGGCCGGGCCGGCTTGCCGCGCTCGGCCTCGACCATGAAGTCGTGCCAGATCTTGGCCGGCAGGCTGCCGCCGGTCACCTTGTCCATCGGCGTGCCGTCATCGTTGCCGACCCAGACGCCGACCACGTAATCGGCGGTGAAGCCGATGAACCAGGCGTCGCGATAGCCCTGGCTGGTGCCGCTCTTGCCCGCCGAGGGCCGGTCGTCCAGCCGGGCGCTGCGGCCGGTGCCGATGGTCATGGTGGCGCCCAGCATCCGGTTGATCGCCTCGACATGCCAGGGCAGCACCGCCTCGCCCGGGCCGCCGCCGAAGCGGGTGTAGAGCGCGCTTTCGCCCGGCGGGCCGATGCGCTCGACGCCATAGGGCCAGACGCCGTTGCCCTGGTTGGCCAGGGCGGCATAGGCGGCCGTCAGCTCCAGCAGGTTGACCTCGCTGGTGCCCAGCGCCAGCGACAGCTCCGGCCGCAGCGGCGAATTGATGCCGAGCCGGCGGGCCAGCTCGATCGTCCGGTTGATGCCGGCCCGCTGCAGCATGCGCACCGCGGCGGTGTTGTAGGATTTGGCCAGCGCCTCGCGCGCCGTCACCTCGCCGTGGAACTTGCCGTCATAATTGCCGGGCGACCAGTTCTTGATCGTGATCGGCGCGTCCAGCACCAGGCTGTCCGGGGTCAGCCCCTGCTCCACCGCCGAGAGATAGGCGAACATCTTGAAGGAGGAGCCGGGCTGGCGCTGCGCCGTCACCGCGCGGTTGAACTGGCTCTGGCTGTAGCCGCGGCCGCCGACCATGGCGACCACGGCGCCGTCCGGCCGCATCGCCACCAGCGCCGCCTGGCTGGCGCCGACCTTGCCGCCATCCTCCGCCATGCGGGCGTCGACGATGCGTTCGGCGGCGCGCTGCAGCGACGGCACCAGCGTCGTCTCGACCCTGAGCGCCGGGGCCGCGGTGTTGACGAAATCCGGCACCTGGTCGGCGATCCAGTCGGCGAAGTAGCGGCTGCCCGAGCCGCCGCCCGGCCGGCGCGGCGGCACCGGCGGCTGCTCGTCGGCCGCCGCGAGCTGCTTGTCGGTGATGAAGCCGGCATCCACCATCGCCGCCAGCACCACATCGGCGCGCTGCCGCGCCGCCTCCGGGTCGCGGTCCGGCGAGTAGCGCGACGGCGCCTTCAGCAGGCCGGCCAGGATCGCCGACTGCTCCAGGTTCACATCGGTCGCCGGCACGCCGAAATAGGCGCGGGCGGCGGCGTCGATGCCGTAGGTACCGGAGCCGAAATAGACCCGGTTGAGATAGGCGGTGAGGATCTGGTCCTTGGAGAAGTTCATCTCCAGCCACACCGCCAGGATCGCCTCCTGGATCTTGCGGCGGACCGTGCGCTCCGGCGTCAGGAACAGGTTCTTGGCCGCCTGCTGGGTGATGGTCGAGCCGCCCTGCACCGCCCGGCCGGCCCGGTAGTTCACCCACAGCGCCCGGGCCACGCCGATCGGGTCGATGCCGTAATGGTGGTAGAAGCGGCGGTCCTCGATCGCCAGCACCGCCTGGGTCAGGTGCTTCGGCAGGGCCGAGGCCTGGACCATGTCGCCGGTCATGTCGCCGTAGCGGGCGATCTGGCCGCCATCGTCGGCGACCACGGTGATCGCCGTGCGCCGCTCCGGCATCGCCACCTGGCGGATGTCGGGCAGGTCGTAGGCGAAATAGGCGACGACCACGCCGAGCGCGATCACGCCCCAGATCGACAGCACCGCGCCCCACTTCGCCACGCCCCAAAGCCAGTGCCGGCGGCCCGAGGACTTGCGCGGCCCCCGACTCGACTTGGGCGTCGATTTGGCCGTGGATTTGGGACGTCGGGGCGGAGACTTGCCGGCGGACGTGCTCGTCCGGGAGCGGCCACCAGTGGCACGCAAGGCAGGCTTGCCGGAAGAGCGGGTCGTCATAATGTAAACTTTATCTCGCGAGAATCCCGCAATATCAAGACGGAATGCGGCGAAATTCAGGAATAGGCTGAGGCTGTGGCGCTACGGTGACGGGATAAATTTTCCAACAACAAAATTTCACTTGCATCAGGGGGGCACCGACCGTATTTCAGCCCTCGGAACGTATTCGCACGTGCCCCGGCCCGCCCGGTCGAACCGACACTTCGACCCAGGTGGGCACAGCAACGACGTCACGCGTCTCCTCGGTCTGTCCGGCTTCGGCCGGCTGGGTTGAAGAGAAGTTTTTCGGTTGCAGGTGCGGAGAGGGTTCCTCTTCCGTGATTGTTTGGATGGTCTTCCCGGGTGGCGCCCTTGGCGTCGTCCCGCGATCCCGTCTCTGCGATCCGGATCCGCATGTGCCGCCGGGTTTCGTCGCCGGTGAGCAGAGGCGGGCGCCTCAGGCAACGGTTTGGTTTGAACTGGCTTGCCGTGAGGGATCAGTCCCCATGAACACCAAGATTGCCTCCTTCCTGGAAGAGCGACGTCCCGAGACTCCGTGCCTCGTGCTGGACCTAGACGTCGTGGCCGGCAACTACCAGGCCCTCGCCGCCGCCATGCCCGACAGCCGCATCTTCTACGCGGTGAAGGCCAACCCGGCGCCGGAGATCCTGTCGCTGCTGGCTTCGCTGGGCTCGTGCTTCGACACCGCCAGCGTCGTCGAGATCCGCGACGCGCTGGCCGCCGGCGCCACCCCGGACCGCGTCTCCTTCGGCAACACCATCAAGAAGCGGGTCGACATCGCCACCGCCTACGCGCTCGGCGTGCGCCTGTTCGCCTTCGACAGCGAGGCGGAGCTGCGCAAGATCGCCGAGGTCGCGCCGGGCAGCCGCGTGTTCTGCCGCATCCTGACCTCGGGCGAGGGCGCCGAATGGCCGCTGTCGCGCAAGTTCGGCTGCGAGCCGTCGATGGCGCGCGAGCTGCTGGCGATGGCGCCGGGCCTCGGCCTCGACGCCTATGGCGTGTCGTTCCATGTCGGGTCGCAGCAGCGCGACACCGGCGCCTGGGACCAGGCGCTGGAATCGGCCGCGTCGATCTTCCGCGACCTGGCGGCCAAGGGCATCGAGCTGAAGATGGTCAATCTCGGCGGCGGCTTTCCGACCCGGTACCTCAAGGAGGTGCCGACGCCGGAGGCCTATGGCCGCGCCATCGACAGCAGCCTGCGCCAGCATTTCGGCAACCGCCTGCCCGAGACCATCATCGAGCCGGGCCGCGGCATGGTCGGCAATGCCGGGGTGATCCAGACCGAGGTCGTGCTGATCTCGAACAAGTCGGCGAACGACAACACCCGCTGGGTCTATCTCGACATCGGCAAGTTCGGCGGCCTGGCCGAGACCATGGACGAGGCGATCCGGTATCCGATCAGCACGGTCCATGACGGCGAGGCGGCCGAGCCGGCGATCCTGGCCGGCCCGACCTGCGACAGCGCCGACGTGCTGTACGAGAAGACGCCCTACCCGATGCCGGTTTCGCTCGCGATCGGCGACAAGGTGCTGATCCACGGCACCGGCGCCTACACGACGACCTATTCGGCGGTCGCCTTCAACGGCTTCGCCCCCCTCAAGGCCTACTACATCTGAACCGCTGGGTTTGGAGATCCGGGTCATGGACATCATGCGGGAGCGGCCGCGCCACGCGGCCGCCATCGAGGATCTTGTCGTCGACTGCTTCGGCGAGGGGCGCTTCGGCAAGACCGTCTACCGGCTGCGCGACGGGGTGCGGCCGAACAACGAGCTCGGCCTGGTGGCGCTGGAGGATGGCGAGCTGGTCGGCACGCTGCGCTTCTGGCCGATCCATGTCGACGGCATCGGCGAGACCATCCTGCTCGGCCCGCTCGCGGTCGCCGAGGGGCTGCGCTCGAGCGGCATCGGCTCGCGGCTGATGCGGGCCGGCCTGTCGCGCGCGGCGGCCTTCGGCCACCGCAGCGTGATCCTGGTCGGCGACGAGCCGTACTACCGCCGCTTCGGCTTCCGCCGCGACCTGACCCTCGGCCTGATGCTGCCGGGCCCGGTCGACTACGACCGGCTGCTCGGCCTCGAGCTGGTGCCTGGCGCCCTGGCCAACGCCCGCGGCCTGATCGGCCGCGCCGACGGAATCCCGGTGCGCTACGAGATGGCCGAGATGGCGGTGGCCTGAGGCTTCGACCAATCCGCCCCCAACACTCTCCCCCTCCCCTTGCGGGAGGGGGTAGGGGGAGGGGTTTGGCGCCGCTGGAACTGATATCGAACGCCTGGCGAGATCCGCAGCGACCCAGACAGGCGACACAAGCTCTCTTCGATCGACACCCCCTCCCCCTACCCCCTCCCGCGTGGGGAGGGGGAGATCGCGCGGGAGTGCGCCACAAAATGCCCGTACAGCGCCAGGCTGGCGGCGACGGTGGCGTTGAGCGATTCGACCGCGCCGGTGGTCGGGATCGCCAGCCGGCGCAGGTTGAGGCCCGGCGGCAGGCCCAGCCCTTCCTCGCCCAGCACCAGCCGCAGATCGCGCGGCCAGGCGAAGCCCGACAGGTCCTCGCCCTGCCCGTCCAGCGCCAGCAGCGGCCCTGCCGCCTGCGCCAGCCCGGCCCAGGCCGGGCCGCGGCGCAGCTCCAGCGCGAACTGCGCGTTCGATGCCGCGCGCAGGCATTTCGGATGGAACGGATGCGCCGCATCGGCCAGCAGGATGACGCGGGACACGGCGAAGGCGGCGGCGCTGCGCAGCAGGGCGCCGAGATTGCTGGGGTCGCCGAGGGCGCAGACCAGCTCCAGCCCCTCGGGCGGCCGGGCCAGGTCGATCGCCGCCATCTCCGGCACCACCCCGACCAGGATCGGCAGGCCGGTGCCGGCGACGTCGAGCCGGTCGAACAGGGCTCGGCCGAGGCGGATGCGCTCCAGCTCCGCCGGCACCGGCAGATCCTCGGCGCCGGGCGGCAGCAGCAGCGTTTCGAACCGGTCGGGGTGCTGCGCCAGCGCCTCCCCCACCGTCTTGCGCCCGGCCAGCAGGAAGCGGCGGTGCTTGCGCAGGCCGCGGCTCTCCAGCAGCGCCGCCCACAGCTTGGCGCGCGGATTGTCCAGGCTCTCGATGATGCGCATCGCCCCTCCTGCCGGAAGAGGCGCCTACCGGATCTCGAAGATCGCCTCGACCTCGACGGCGCAGCCGAGCGGCAGCTGGGCGACGCCGACCGCGGCCCGGGCGTGCTTGCCGGCCTCGCCGAAGGCCTCGGCCATCAGGTCCGACGCGCCGTTGACCACCTTGGGCTGGTCGGTGAAGTCCGGCGTCGAATTGACGAAGCCGCCCAGCTTCACCACCCGGACGACGCGGTCGAGGTCGCCGCCCAGCGCCGACTTGGCCGCAGCCAGGATGTTGATGGCGCAGATCCGGGCGCAGGCATAGCCGTCCTCGATCGTGAACTCGGCGCCGAGCTTGCCGGTGTGGCTGATCTTGCCGTCGACGAACGGCACCTGGCCGGAGATGTAGAGCATGCTGCCCGAAATCACGGAGGGGACGTAGTTCGCCGCCGGCGCCGCGACGTTCGGAAGGGTGACGCCCTTCTCCTTCAGCCGCGCCTCGATGCTTCCTGCCATGGGTCGGTTCCCGTTCACTCTGGTGACTCGAAGGCCGCACCATAGCCAGCGCCGCCCGGCCGCGAAAGCCCGCCCCCGACCCGCTTCGGCCGAAGCGCGACGGATCATGCCGCAGCCGGAACAGATGACCGCTTCCCCCTGAGTCACTATTGCTCCAAGGCCGGACACAGGCCCGTGCAGGGAGTCGTTGACGGCGTCATGATTTCATGACGTTATTATTACAGCTGGATTGCAATAGTGTGGCAGCCGCCATGTCATGGCTCGGCTATCGCTCAGTATTCACCTTGACAAGGACTGCGTTGCACAACACAGTCCGGCCCGCATTCGGGGATTTTCTTAAAATCCGCCAAACAGACAGATGAACAGGGGTTGTGACATGAAGGCGTCGTGGACATCCGTGCTGTCGATCTCGGCCCTGGCGCTGGCCGCCTCCGCCGCGAGGGCCGAGCCGCCGGCCGAGCTGATCGCCGCGGCCAAGGCCGAGGGCGAGCTGACCACCATCGCCCTGCCCCATGACTGGTGCGGCTACGGCGGCGTCATCGACAGCTTCAAGGCCAAATACGGGCTGAAGGTCAACGAGCTGAACCCCGACGCCGGCTCGGGCGACGAGATCGAAGCGATCAAGGCCAATAAAGGAAACAAAGGCCCCCAAGCCCCAGATGTAATCGACGTCGGCCTGTCCTTCGGCCCGTCGGCCAAGGCCGAGGGCCTGATCGCCCCCTACAAGGTGTCGACCTGGGACACGATCCCGGACAGCGCCAAGGACCCGGAGGGCTACTGGTACGGCGACTATTACGGCGTGCTGGCCTTCGAGGTGAACAAGGACATCGTCAGCAAGATCCCGGCCGACTGGAAGGACCTGCTGGCCTCCGACTACGCCAACTCCGTCGCCCTGGCCGGCGACCCGCGCACCTCGAACCAGGCGATCCTGGCCGTCCTGGCTGCCGGCCTGTCGACCGAGAAGGACGCCGTCAAGGCGGCCGAGGCCGGGCTGAAGTTCTTCGGCGAGCTGAACAAGGCCGGCAACCTCGTGCCGACCATCGGCAAGGCGGCCCCGCTGGCCCAGGGCGCCACCCCGATCATCATCCGCTGGGACTACAATGCCCTCGGCGACCGCGACACGCTGAAGGGCAACCCGGAGGTCGAGGTGGTGGTGCCGAAGACCGGTGTCGTCGCCGGCGTCTATGTCCAGGCGATCAGCGCCTATGCGCCGCATCCGAACGCCGCCAAGCTGTGGATGGAGCATCTGTATTCGGATGAGGGCCAGATCGGCTACCTCAAGGGCTACTGCCACCCGATCCGGTTCCAGAACCTGGCCGACACCAAGAAGATCCCCGAGGACCTGCTGAAGGCCCTGCCGCCGGCCGAATCCTATGCCGTCGCGGTGTTCCCGAGCCTCGACGACCAGAACAAGGCCAAGGAGATCATCACCAAGCAGTGGGACTCCGTGGTCGGCGCCAACGTCAAGTAAGCCGCTTGAGGCCGCGCCGTCCCCTGCCCTACGCTACGGCCGGGGGATGGCGCGGCCTCTTGCGTCTTCCGTCCACGCGGCCCGTTTCCCGCAGCAGGCGCCGATGACCCAGGCCTCGATCGCAGCCCCCCTCGCCGCGCCGGCCAGCCCGTCCAGGATCAACTGGGCCTGGCTCGGGGTGGCGCCGTTCTTCCTGTTCGCCCTGCTGTTCCTGGTGCTGCCCACCGGCTATCTGCTGGTCGGCAGCTTCCAGACGCCGGACGGGTCGTTCACCTTCGACAACGTCGCCAACCTGTTCCAGCGTTCGATCGTCGACGCCTACTGGATCTCGATCCGGGTCAGCCTCGCCTCCGCCCTGCTCGGCGCGCTGATCGGATTCTTCCTGGCCTATGCCGTGGTGATGGGCGGGTTGCCGGGCTGGATCCGGCCGACGCTGATGACCTTCTGCGGCGTCGCCTCGAACTTCGCCGGCGTGCCGCTGGCCTTCGCCTTCATCGCCACCCTCGGGCGGCTCGGCCTGGTGACGATCCTGTTCGACACCTTCGTCAGCCCGGTGCTGGGCTTCCGGCTGTACCAGACCGGCTTCAACCTGCTCAGCTTCTGGGGCCTGACGCTGACCTACCTCTACTTCCAGATCCCGCTGATGGTGCTGATCCTGGCGCCGGCGCTGGACGGGCTGAAGAAGGAATGGCGCGAGGCCTCTTCCATCCTCGGCGCCTCCACCGCGCAGTACTGGCGCATGGTCGCGCTGCCGATCCTCTGGCCCAGCATCGTCGGCACCACGCTGCTGCTGTTCGCCAACGCCTTCGGCGCCATCGCCACCGCCTATGCGCTGACCGGCAGCTCGCTGAACATCGTGCCGATCCTGCTCTACGCCCAGATCCGCGGCGACGTGCTGCACAACCCCAATCTCGGCTACGCCCTGGCGCTCGGCATGATCCTGATCACCGGCCTGTCCAACGGCCTCTACATGATCCTGCGCGCCCGCAGCGAACGGTGGCTGCGATGAAGCAGAACCGCATCGGCGCCTGGATCGCGCTGATCGTCGGCGCGCTGTACTTCATCGTGCCGCTGATCGGCACGCTGGAGTTCTCGCTGCGCATGCGGCGCGGCGAATACAGCCTCGACGCCTACCGCATCGTGCTGGCCGACCCCGGCTTCCAGGCCAGCTTCCTGTATTCCTGCGTGCTGGCGCTGGCGACCATCGCGGTCGGGGTGCTGCTGGTGGTGCCGACCGCCTATTGGGTGCGGCTGCGCCTGCCGCGGCTGCGCCCGGTCATCGAGTTCATCACCCTGTTGCCGCTGGTGATCCCGGCGATCGTGCTGGTGTTCGGCTACATCCAGCTGTTCAACACCTCGTCGATCCTGCCGCTGCTGGGCAGCGAGCGCGGCACCGACCTGCTGCTGACCTTCGGCTACGTCACCCTGGCGCTGCCCTACATGTACCGGGCGGTCGACACCGGCCTCGGGGCGATCGACGTCCGCACCCTGACCGAGGCGGCCGAGTGCCTGGGCGCCGGCCGGGCCCGGATCCTGTTCCGGGTGATCCTGCCGAATGTCCGCTCGGCGGTGCTGAGCGGCGCCTTCCTGACCTTCGCCATCGTCATCGGCGAGTTCACCTTCGCCAGCCTGCTGAACCGGCCGGCCTTCGGCCCCTATCTGCAGCTGGTCGGCGCCAACCGGGCGTATGAGCCGGCGGCGCTGGCGATCATCGCCTTCATCGTCACCTGGGCCTGCATGGGCCTGCTGCAGATCTTCGGCCGCGGCCGCCGCGGCTCATCGGCGGCCACACGATGAACCATTCGACCGCATTCGCGCCGCAGCCAGGTGAAGCGATGGACACGGACTTCCTCGAGATCAGCGGCCTGCGCAAGAGCTACGGCCAGAACACCGTGGTCCACGATTTCGACCTGGCGGTGAAGCGCGGCGAGTTCATCTCCTTCCTCGGCCCGTCCGGCTGCGGCAAGACCACGACCCTGCGCATGGTGGCGGGGTTCGAGATCCCGACCGGCGGGTCGATCCGCGTCGACGGCCGCGACGTCACCCGCCTCAGGCCCAACCAGCGCAATGTCGGCATGGTGTTCCAGGCCTATGCCCTGTTCCCGAACATGACGGTGGCCGACAACGTCGCCTTCGGCCTGAAGGTGGCGAAGAAGCCGGGCGCCGAGATCGCCCAGCGGGTCAAGGAGATGCTGGAGCTGATCAAGCTGCCGCATCTGGCCGACCGCTATCCCTACCAGCTGTCCGGCGGGCAGCAGCAGCGCGTCGCCCTGGCCCGGGCGCTGGCCAACAAGCCGAAGGTGCTGCTGCTGGACGAGCCGCTGTCGGCGCTGGACGCCAAGATCCGGGTGTCGCTGCGCGGCGAGATCAAGGCGCTGCAGCGCGACCTGGGCATCACCACCATCTTCGTCACGCACGACCAGGAAGAAGCCCTGTCGATGTCGGACCGGATCGTGGTGATGAACGAGGGCTATGCCGAGCAGGTCGGCACGCCGTTCGAGGTCTACAACTATCCGCGCACCCGCTTCGTCGCCTCTTTCGTCGGCACGCTGAACACCCTGCGTGCCCAGGTGGTCGACGCCGCCGGCGGGCGGATCCGGATCGACGGCCAGGACATCGTCGCCGCCCGCGGCGTCGCCGGCGGCAGAGACGGCGAGATCCGCTCGGTCGCGCTGCGGCCGGAGGCGATCGCCCTTGCCGGGTCGACCGAGGATCGCGGCGACGACCGCAACCGGATGCAGGGGACGATCGAGGATGTGAACTTCCTCGGCGCGGTGGTGCGGATCCGCGTCCGGTTCCAGGAAAACGCGGTCTCGCTCGACACCTTCAACAGCCCCAGCCTGGCCCCGCCCGAGCGCGGCCAGCCGGTCACGGTGACCTTCGGCCGGGAGGATGTGCTGGTGCTGGAGGGAGAGCCGGGTTGAGACCACACTCGTAGGTTGGGTTCGCAACGCGAACCCAACATCCATCCGCGAGAACGATTGTTGGGTTCGCCAAGAGGCGAACCCAACCTACGCCATCGGCCTCAGACCCCGTATTTCGCCAGGTCCGGGCGCTTGGCCAGGGCGGTGCGGACGATGGTCTCGACCCGGTCGCGCTCGGCCCCCTGCAGCTCCAGCCGCGGCTGGCGCACCACCGTCGAGGTGCCGCGCACGATCGCCTCGGCCAGCTTGACGTTCTGGACGAAGCGCAGCGACACGTCGAGGTGCAAGAGCGGCATGAACCAGCGGTAGATCTCGAGCGCCTCGGGGATCCGCCCGGCCGCGACCAGCTTGTGGATCGCCACCGTCTCGCGCGGGAAGGCGCAGACCAGGCCGGCGACCCAGCCGACCGCGCCCAGCATCAGGCTCTCCAGCGCCAAATCGTCGACGCCGGTGAAGATGTCGTAGCGATTGCCGACCGTGTTCAGGATGTCGGTGATGCGGCGAACGTCGCCCGAGGATTCCTTGATGGCGACGAAGTTCTTCTCGTCCGCCATCTCGGCGAACATCTCCGGCGTGACGTCGACCGAATAGGCGATCGGGTTGTTGTAGACCATGATCGGCAGGCCGGTGGCCCGCGCCACGGTCCGGAAATGCTGGATGGTCTCGCGCCGGTCGGAGACGTAGCGCATCGCCGGCAGCAGCATCAGCCCGTCCATCCCTGCCGCCGCCGCCCGCTCCGCCAGCACCGCCGCGGCCCGGGTCGAATCCTCGGCCACGGTCAGCAGCACCGGGCGCCCGCCCGCCGCCTCCTTGACCGCGCCGGCGATCGCCATCTTCTCGTCGGCGGTCAGGGTGCTGGCCTCACCGATCGAGCCGCAGCAGATGATGCCGTCGACCCCGTTCTCGATCTGGAACGCGACATCATCGCGCACCGCGGCCAGGTCGACCTCCTGCCGCGCATCCATCTTGGTGGTGATCGCCGTGTAGACCCCGGTCCAGCGCTGCCCCGCCATCGCCCTGCATCCCTTGTGTTTCCGCCGCCCGATCCGCCTGCGGCCGACCTAGAATACCTTCTGCATTTAATTTGTCGACAAACTTCGACGGAGCGAAACGAGCCCTTCGTCCGTTGCATTGCACCGCAGCATTTCCTGCAAATCTATGTTGCAGCGCAATATCGTATGATTATTCTCATCAAGGTGCAGAGAGGCACGGCGTCGCCCAACGGGCGGCTTGGTCCCGCCCTCTTTGGACCACATTTTACGGGCATTTGACCGGCCTTCCGACACAAGGCCGTGATCGAATGATCCGGCTCAACAGGTGAAGGTTTACGGGAGCGATCCAATGCCTGCCGTCAAGAATGTCCGCTATGTCACCAAGCGCGAGCTGCCGACGGTTGACGACGCGCTGTACGCCGCCGAGGGCCTGACCGCCGACTACGAGGAGCGGCTGCAGGTCGCTGCCGAGCTGAGCGGCCTGTCGCTGGACGAGGTCCGCGCCGCGGCCGACGCCCAGGCGGCGGAGATGGCCAAGAAGTCGACCCTGCGCATCACCTCGACCATCCGGTCGAACACCGGCAGCGCCGTGGTGGTGGAGCGCCGCCGCACCCGCACCGTGGCGATGCCGCGCTCGCTGACCCTGGCCTGATTTCCGGTATCCGGGCGGCCGGGCTCAGCCACGGCCGCCCGTCGAGACCTGCCGCCGGCTACCGCATGCTGGCCGGGGTCGCGATCCGCCACAGCGTGGTGCTACCCCGGGCATCCGGATCGTAAGGCGCCGATTCGAAGACGATGCTGCGGCCGTCGGCCGACCAGCCGGGCGCGCCGTCATAGCCGCAATTGACCGTCAGCCGCACCGGCGTGCCGCCCCTCGCCGGGATCACGAACAGGTTGGCGTTGTCCAGCTCCGGCCCGCCGCGCGAATAGACCAGCCAGGCGCCGCTCGGCGACCAGGACGGATCGGTGTTCGACAGCGCCGGGGCCCGGGTGACGTTGAACAAGCTGCCGCCGGCCGGGTCGATCGTCATCACATCCCACTGATCGGTCTTGATCTGGCGCTGGAAGGCGATCCTGTCGCCGCGCGGCGACCATTGCGGCTGCCGGTCGTCGGCGCCCTGGGTCAGCCGAGCCAGGCCGCTGCCGTCGACCCGCATCTTCCACAGCTCGGCCGGACCTTCGGGATCCGCTTCGCGGTGCGATTCGAACACGATCCACTGGCTGCGGTCGGCCAGGATCGGGGAGATCGACGGCTCCCACGCCAGCAGGCCGGGCCGGTCGGTCAGGCGCTTCGCCGCGCCGCCAGCGGCCGGGACGATGTAGATCTCGTCGCGGTCGACCACATCCGAGGAATAGACGACGTTGCCGGCCGCGCTCCAGCACTGGCCGGGCAGGTTGACGCTCTGCGCCCCGCTGCGCGGGCTGAGCGCCCGGGTCGGGGCGCCACCGGCCGCCGGCACGGTCCACACCACCGACCCGCCGAGGTTGTAGCGGCGCTTGAAGTTGGTGAAGGCCAGCGCCGTCCCGTCCGGCGACGGGCACGGATTCTGCAGGCTGCCGGCCAGGCCGGTGACCAGGATCGGCTTCGCTGTGTCGCCACGGCAGGTCTGGGCGGCCGCGACAACGGGGCTGGTGGCCAGGACGGCCGCCAGCAGCCATGCGCTTCGTCTCATTGTCTTTCCCCCCGAGATCAGGCCGGGCCTGCCCCGATGGCGGCGCACTGGCCCCGAAGTGTCGGGCGCCGGATATAGGACAGCAATCCCCTCACCCTTGGGGGTTGCGTGTCGCGATATGTCCCTCGACCGGGCGCCTTCCCTGCCGCCGGCCCTGCCCCCTATGATCGCGGCGTGCCGTTCCCGGCGCGACCGAGCGGAAGGCTGTTGCATTGGATCTCGCCGACGACGCCCTGCGCGACCGGGCCCGCCGGGCCGGCATCGCGCCCGAATGGACCGACGTCACCGGCCAAGCCCGCAGCGTGGCGCGGGAGACGCTGGAGCGGCTGCTGGCGCTGATCGGCGCGGACGGGGATACGGCGGCGGTGCCGCCCCTGGTCACCGGCGTGGCCGGCCAGTCGATCCCGTTGCCGCCGGAGGCCGGCACGGGCGCCGCCCTCCTGCTCCTGGAATCGGGCGAGAGAACCGACATCACCGTCCATCCCGGCGATGACGGGCGCTGCTGGGTGTCGCCGATCGACCGGCCCGGCTATCACCGGCTGCAACTGCACGACCGCGAGATCACGCTGGCGGTGGCGCCGCCGCGCTGCTTCAGCCTGGACGAGGTCGCCCGCGGCGGCCGGATGTGGGGCCTGGCGGCGCAAATCTACGGCCTGCGCCGTCCCGGCGATGGCGGCATCGGCGACAGCCGCGGCATCGCCGAGCTGGCCCGGGCGGCCGGCCGCGCCGGCGCCGACGCCCTGGCGCTGAGCCCGACCCATGCCTTGTTCACGGCGGAGCCCGAGCGTTTCGGCCCCTATTCCCCGTCCAGCCGCCTGTTCCTGAACCCGCTGCTGGCCGATCCCACCGCGCTGTTCGGCCAGGGCCGGGTCGCCGCCGCGATCCGGGCGGCGGGTGTCGGCGAGGCGTTGCGGCAGGGCGAAGCGGCGGCGCTGATCGACTGGCCGGCGGCGGCACGGGCGAAGCTGGCGCTGTTCCGCGCCCTGTTCGACGGCGTCGACGCCGGAGCCGGCGGCGGCCTGGCCGAGGATTTCGCCGGCTTCGTCCGGGCCGGCGGGGCCCTGCTGCAGGACCATGCCCGGTTCGAGGCGCTGCAGGCCGCCCGCCTGGCCGCCGATCCCGCCGATCGCGACTGGCGGCGCTGGCCGGCGGCGCTGCGCGATCCTGCCGGCAGTGCGGTGGCGGAGTTCGCGGCGGCGCAGGACCGCGAGGTCCGCTTCCACCTGTTCCTGCAATGGCTGGCCGACCGCGCCTTTTCCGCCGCCCAGGCCGAGAGCCGGTCGGCGGGGCTGCGGATCGGCCTGATCGCCGATCTGGCCGTCGGCATGGACGCCACCGGCAGCCATGCCTGGAGCCGCCCGGCCGACGTGCTGGGCGGCGCCAGCATCGGGTCGCCGCCCGACGCCTTCAACGCCGACGGCCAGAACTGGACGCTGGCGGCCATCTCGCCGCGGGCGATGGTCGAGGCCGGCTTCGCGCCCTTCCTGGACACGCTGCGGGCGACGCTGCGCCATGCCGGCGGCATCCGCATCGATCATGTCATGGGGCTGGCCCGGCTGTGGCTGGTGCCGGACGGTATGGCGCCGACCGAGGGCGCATACCTGACCTATCCGGCCGCGGACCTGCTGCGGCTGGTGGCGCTGGAATCGCATCGGCACCGCGCTGTGGTGATCGGCGAGGACCTGGGCACCCTGCCCTGGGGCTTCGCCGGCCGGCTGGCCGACCATGCCGTGGCCGGCATGCGCGTGCTGTGGTTCGAGCGCGAGGGCGTCGGCTTCAAGCCGGCCGAGCGCTGGGATGCCGGCGCCGTGGCGATGAGCTCGACCCACGACCTGCCGCCGGTGGCCGGCTGGTGGCGCGGCACCGACATCGCGGCGCGAGCGGAGCTTGGCCAATACGCCGATAGCGGCGCGGCGGAGATGGCGCAGCGCGACGCCGACCGCGGCCGGCTGTGGCAGGCGGTCGGCGCCGGGCCGGAGCCGGACGACACCGGCCCGGTGGTCGATGCCGCTGTGCGCTTCGTCGCCCGCAGCCCGTCGCGGCTGGCGCTGGTGCCGCTGGAGGACGCGCTGGGGCTGGACCAGCAGCCGAACCTGCCCGGCACCATCGACGAGTATCCGAACTGGCGCCGGCGGCTGGACCGGCCGGCCGGCGAGGCGCTGGCCGAACCCGCCGTGGCCGCGCGTCTCGCCGCCCTCCGCCGCGAACGGCAGCGCTGAGACTTCAGCCGGCCATCCGGCCGCTGTGCTCGCCCTCGGCGAACTCCTCGACCATCCTGGCGTTGAAGGCCGGGAGGTCGTCCGGCGACCGGCTGGTGACCACACCCTGGTCGACCACCACCTCGCGGTCGTAGACCGTGGCGCCGGCATTGCGCAGATCGATCTGGATCGCCTTGTACCCGGTCATCTCGCAGTTCTCGACCACCCCGGCGCTGATCAGCAGCTGCGGCCCATGACAGATCGCCGCCACCGGCTTGCCGGCCTCGAAGAAGCCGCGGACGAAGCTGAGCGCCTTCTTGTCGGTGCGCAGCCGGTCCGGGCTGTGGACGCCGCCCGGGATCAGCAGGCCGTCATAGCCGTCGGACGCGGCCTGATCGAGCGGCACGTCGACCGGAAAGCTGTCGCCCTTGTCGAGATGATTGTGGCCGGTCACCTGCGAGGCTTCCGGGCTGACGATGTCGACCCTGGCGCCGGCCTGCTTCAGGGCCTTGACCGGCTCGGTCATCTCCACCTGCTCGAAGCCGTCGGCGACGAGCACGGCGATCCTGCGTCCGACGAGGCGTTCGGTCATGCCGCTCTCCATGGTCAGATAGACGGGCCGCGGGAGGCGGACCTTCCACCCAGGCAATGGCCGGCGGCGAACGGTGGTTCCTATGCCGCCGCGACCTCGATCAGGGTCGGCCTGCTGTCCTCGAAGGCGGCGGCCAGGCGCTGCGGCAGGTGGCGTGGGTCGTCGACCTCGGCATAGAAGCAGCCATAGGTCGCCGCCATGGCGTCGAAGGCCGGCGGCTCGATGTCGACGCCGAGCCGGTCGATCCCGGCCTTGTCCATGCCATAGGCGATCTGGCCCAGGCCGCGGTTGTTCCAGACCACGACCGGCAGGCCGAGGCCGAGATCGGCGGCGGTGCCGAGTTCCTGACAGGTGAAGCCGAGCCCGTAGTCGCCGGCCAGCGCCACCACCTGGGCCTCCGGCCGCGCCAGCTTGGCGCCGATCGCCGCCGGCAGGGCGTAGCCCAGCGTGCCGAAGCCGACCGGGTGCAGCCAGCCGCGCGGCTGCCGCGCCGGGAACACGACATTGCCGGTGTAGGCGATCTGGGTCATGTCGGTGACCACCACCGAATCGTCCGGCAGCGCGTCGCGCAGCTTCGCCAGGAACGCCAGATGGCCGGGCTTGTCGCCGAACTCCGCCGTGTCGGCGGCCTGCCGCACCGGCACCAGGTCGCCGGCCCAGACCGTGCGGCCGCGCAGGTCGGACAGGGAAGCGGCCAGCCCCTCCAGCGCCAACCCGGCGTCGCAGAGCAGCGGCACCGCCGGCCGGTGGTCGCGCACCAGCACGTCGGGGTCGAGGTCGACCCGGATCAGCGCGGCCGGCAGGCGCAGCGGCGACCAGCGGTCGTTCAGCGCCAGCTCGGTGCCGACGGCGAGCACGACATCGGCCTCGCCGACCAGCCGCTGGCCCTCGCCCGTGCCGATGCGGGCGCCAATCGAATGCGCATGGTCATCGGGGACGATGCCCTTGCCTGCGATCGAGCAGGCGACGACCGCCCCCAGGCTCTCCGCCAGGCGCCGGGCCGCGGCGGCCGCGCCCACGGCACCGCCGCCGAGCAGGATCATCGGCCGCTTCGCCCCGCGCAGCAGCCCGGCCGCCTGCGCCAACGCCGCCGGGTTCGGCGCCGGCGGCGGCAGCGGCGGCAACGCCCCGGCGTCCGCGGGCGCCTCGGCGGTGGCGATGTCGAGCGGCAGCTCGATATAGACCGGCCGCGGCCGGCCCAGCGTCATCCGCGCCAGGCTGAGATCGGCCACGGCACGGGCCTGGGACGGGTCGACCACGGTGAAGGCGGAGGCGACCAGCCCCTCCATCGCCAGGCGCTGGTTGCGCATCTCGTGCAGCTCGCCGCGGCCGAGGCCGAGATCGGGGCGGGCGTTGACGGTGGACAGCACCACCATCGGCACGCTGTCGGAATAGGCCTGGCCGATACCGGTGGCGGCGTTGAGCAGGCCGGGACCAGTGATCAGGACGCAGATCGCCGGCCGGCCGCTGGCCCGGGCGTGGCCGTCGGCCATGAAGGCCGCCCCCTGCTCGTGCCGCACGGCGACATGGCGCAGCCCGTTGCGGCCGAGGGCGCGGTACAGCTCGAGCGTGTGCACGCCGGGGATGCCGAAGGCGGTGTCCACGCCGCTGCGGGTGAAGGCGTCGATGATCGCCTGGGCGCAGTTGTCCGCCATGAAACCTCTCCCCGGGAGTACGAGTCGTTGCCGGAGAGACTGCCGCGCGAGGCGGCGGATGACCACCCCCGGAACCGCCGGGACAGGGCTTCCCTCCGCCCCGGTGTCCAGGGTCAGGCGGTGGCTTCGACCAGTCGGCCCGTGGCGGGGCGCTGGCCGCGCCCGATCGCCAGCACCATGAAGGCGGTGGCGACACAGATCACGCCGGCAATCAGGAAGGCCACGAGATAACCGTCCATGGCGGTGCGGATCACCCCGGCGCCGAAGGCGGCAGTGGCGGCGCCGACCTGGTGCGACGCGGCGATCCAGCCGAACACCACCGGCGCGTCGTCCTTGCCGAAGGCGTCGTTGGTCAGCTTCAGGGTCGGCGGCACGGTGGCGATCCAGTCGAGGCCGTAGAACACGGCGAAGACCGACAGGCCGTAGAAGCTGAAGCCGGAGAACGGCAGGTAGATCAGCGACAGGCCGCGCAGGCCGTAATACCAGAACAGCAGCTTGCGGCTGGAATAGCGGTCAGACAGCCAGCCCGAGGCGGTGGTGCCGATCAGGTCGAAGATGCCCATGGCGGCCAGGAGGCCGGCGCCGGTGGTGGCCGGGATGCCCTGGTCCATGCAGGCGGCGATCAGATGGGTGCCGATCAGCCCGTTGGTGGTCAGGCCGCAGACGAAGAAGCTGCCGGCCAGCAGCCAGAAGTCGCGCTTCTTCGACGCCCGGCCGAGGATGCGGAAGGCGGTGAGAATCGGGTTGCCGGTGGCGACGGCGGGCGCGGCGCCCGGCGCCTCGCCCAGGCGCGACAGGCCGACATCCTGCGGCCGCTCGGGCAGCAGCAGGAACACCACCGGGATCATCGCGGCCACGGCGATGGCAACCACCCAGGCCACCGGCTTCCAGCCGTAACTCTCCGCCACCGCGGCCAGGATCGGCAGGAACACCAGCGACCCGGTGGCGGTGCTGGCGGTCAACAGGCCCATGACCAGGCCGCGCCGCTCCTGGAACCAGCGGTTGACGATGGTGGCGCCGAACACCATCGCGGCGATGCCGCTGCCAAAGCCGACGAACAGGCCCCAGGTCAACACCAGCTGCCATTCCTGGGTGATCAGGGTCGAGCCGGAGACGGCGGCGGCCAGCACCGCCAGGGCGAAGATGATCACCGGCCGGATGCCGAAGCGCTGCATCGCCGCCGCGGCGAAGGGCCCCATCAGCCCGTAGAGGAAGATGTTCACGCCGATGGCGAAGGAGATGGTGTCGCGGCTCCAGCCGAACGCCTGCTCCAGCGGCACGATCAGCACGCTGGGCGTGGCCCGGACGCCGGCGGCGGCGAGCAGGACGAAGAAGGCGACCGCAGCCGCGATCCAACCGTAATGCGCCCGGCCTGACAGCAGGCGCGCGACAAGGGCGGTCATCGATGATCCCTTTCCGGATCCGGGATGGACAAAGGCCGCGCTTCGGCCCAAATGTAACCGATCGGTTCGTCGGTTCGAAAGAGGTACGAACCGATCGGTTACATGTCAAGGGTTCCGCGATGACGGAGACGAGCACCACCCCGATTCCCGAGGCCGCGCCGAAACGGGCGCGCGACCGGATCTTCGCCGCCGCCGACGACCTGTTCTACCGCCAGGGTATCCGCGCGGTCGGGGTCGACGCGATCGCCAAGGAGGCGGGGGTCGCCAAGATCAGCCTGTACCGCGCCTTCCCGTCCAAGGATGACCTGGTCGTCGCCTATCTCGAGGACCGCAACGCCGATTACTGGCGCCGCTGGGACCGGGCATTCGCCAAGCACGAGGGCGATCCGCGGGCGCAGCTGCGGGCGATGATGGAATACCTGGCCGACCGCACCACCGTGCCGGGCTATCGCGGCTGCCCCTTCACCAATGACGCCACCGAGTTTCCGGAGCCGAGCCACCCCGGCCGCCGGGTGGCCGAGGCGAACAAGCGCGAGCTGCGGCAGCGCCTGCTGCGCCTGGCCGAGGCGCTCGGCGCGCCCGATCCCCAGGCGCTGGCCGACGGGCTGGTGCTGCTGGTCGAGGGCGCCTATGCGATCAGCCAGACCTTGAGCGGCCGCGACGGCCCCGGCCGGGCAATCGTCTGGGCCGCCGAGGCGCTGGTCGAAGCGCAGCTGGGGCGGGACAAGAGCGCCTGAACCGGCCTATCGCCGTTCCAGCCCCAGCCGCTTCAGCTCGGCTTCGCGCCGCGGCGCGTCGGAAGCGAGGAAGAACTCGTCGAGTTGCGGCGGGGCCACCCGCGTGCCGGACAGCATGGCATGGGCCTGGCCGCGATGGTGGATCTGGTGCTGGAACAGGTGGGACAGGATCGCCGCGACCGTCTCGCGATAGGCGACGCCGTCACGGCGGTCGATCGGCACCACCCGGTCGAGACCGACCTCGTCCAGGCCATCGCAAAACTGGACCAGGTCGCGGTCGGTCCGGGCCTGGGCGGCGGCCAGGTCGACCGCATCGGGATAGGGGATCGGGTCGATCGGATAGCGCCGGCCAGGGCCCTTCAGATCGGCCAGATAGGAGCGGTCGACGATCAGGATGTGGTTCAGGGTCCGCCGCAGCGATGGGAAGAAGCCGGTGCGCGGGGCCGCGAACTCCTCCGGCGTCAGCCGCAGGCAGGCCGCGTGCAGCCGGGCATTGGCCCAGGCGTTGTTGCGGGCCATCTGGCGGAAATGATCGGCCAGCGACGTCGCCATGTGGTCCTCCCGATCGGTTTTGCGGACAGTCGACCCGCCCATCCGCCTCCGATCAAGGAAATACTGATGCGCGGCGTCCCACCTCGATCCGCCGACAATCCGTCGCAGCGCGCCCACCCGGCCGATGCCCTAGCCTTTCCATCCGGCAGCAACCAAGCGGGCCGGAGCGGCATGATCGAGCGGGAACCCTATAGCTGGCGGCAGGATTCGGCGGTGCCGGCCTTCGCCGACGACCGGCCGGTGATCGTGTTCGACGGCCATTGCGTCCTGTGCTCCGGCTAGGCCCGGTTCATCCTGAAGCATGACACGGCGAAGCGCTTCCGGCTGCTGCCGGCGCAGTCCCGGACCGGCCGCGCGCTGTATCTCCATTACGGGCTCGACCCCGAGGATTACGAGACCAACATCCTGCTGGCCGACGGTGTCGCCTGGCTGAAGTCGGAGAGCGTGATCCGCACCGCGCTCGGCCTCGGCTTCCCCTGGTCGCTGGCGGCGGTGCTGCTGGTCCTGCCCTTCGGCTGGCGTGAGCGGCTGTACGGCCTGCTGGCCCGCAACCGCCTGCGCCTGTTCGGCCGCAGCGACAGCTGCATGCTGCCGGTGCCGGGACAGGAGGACCGCTTCCTGACATGAGCGGCGATCATCGCCTGCGAATCCTGATCCTGGGCGGATACGGCACCTTCGGCGGCCGGCTGGCCATGCTGCTGGCCGGCGAGCCCCGGCTGACGCTGCTGATCGCCGGCCGGTCCCAGGCGAAGGCGGAGGCGTTCTGCCGGACGCTGGGCGGCGCGGCCGAGACGGCGCCGCTGGCCTTCGACCGCGACGGCGATGCGGCCCAGATCGCCGCCGCCGGGGCGGACATCGTCGTCGACGCCACCGGCCCGTTCCAGGCCTATGGCGATGCGCCGTACCGCGTGGTCGAGGCCTGCATCGCCGCCGGCGCCGATTATCTCGACCTGGCCGACGGCGCCGATTTCGTGGCCGGGATCGGCCGGTTCGACGAAGCCGCCAAGGCCCGCGGCGTCGCCGTCCTGTCCGGCGTCAGCAGTTTTCCGGTGCTGACCGCGGCCGTGGTCCGGCATCTCGCCCGAGGCCTGGCCCCTGTGGACAGCATCGAGGGCGGGATCGCGCCCTCACCCTATGCCGGGGTCGGGCTGAACGTGATCCGCGCCATCGCCTCCTATGCCGGTCGGGAGGTACGGCTGACCCGCGACGGCGCGGCCGCCACCGGCCGGGCGCTGGTCGAGACGCGGCGCTGGACCATCGCGCCGCCGGGCCGGCTGCCGCTGCGCAGCACCCGCTTCTCCCTGGTCGACGTGCCCGATTTGCGACTGCTGCCGGCGCTGTGGCCGGGGCTGCGCGGAATCTGGATCGGCGCCGGCCCGGTGCCGGCTATCCTGCATCGCGGCCTGAACGCCCTGGCCCGGCTGGTGCGGATCGGGCTGATCCCGACGCTGCGGCCGCTGGCGCCGCTGTTCCACGCCGCCATCAACCGGCTGCGCTGGGGCGAGCATCGCGGCGGCATGATCGTGATCGTCCGAGGTCGCAACGCGGCGAGGGAACAGGTGGAGCGGTCCTGGCACATGCTGGCCGAGGGCGATGACGGGCCGCTGATCCCGTCGATGGCCGCGGCCGCGGTGATCCTGCGCCGGCTGCAGGGCCAGCGCCCCGCGCCCGGGGCCCGGGCCGCCACCGAGGCGCTGGAGCTGGCGGATTACCAGCCGCTCTTTGCTGGCCGGGCGATCGTCCATGGCTGCCGCGAGGTCTCGGCCGCGACGGCAGGGCAGCCGCTGTACCGCCGCGCCCTGGGCGAGGCGTGGGCCGAGCTGCCGGAGCCGGTGCGGGCGATGCACGACCTGTCCGACGACAGGCGCGTCGCCGGCCGGGCCGAGGTCGAGCGCGGCACCGGCTTGATGGCCCGGCTGGTGGCGCCACTGATCGGCTTCCCCAAGGCCGGACGGGACGTGCCGGTCGAGGTGACCTTCCGGATCCGGGACGGGGTCGAGACCTGGCGCCGCCGCTTCGCCGGCCGCGCCTTCGCCAGCACCCAGCGGGCCGGACGCGGCCGCTCCGAGGGTCTGCTGGAGGAGCGCTTCGGCCCGGTGCGGGTCGGGCTGGCGCTGGTGCTGGAGGGAGACCGGCTGCGCCTGGTGGTGCGGCGCTGGAGCCTGCTGGGCCTGCCGATGCCGCCGGCCCTGGCCCCCGGCGGCGAGGCCTGGGAGACCGCGGCGGATGGCCGGTTCCGCTTCCACGTCGAGATCCGCCACCCCTGGACCGGGCTGATCGTCCGCTACCGCGGCTGGCTGGCGCCGGAGGGGTGACGCGCCAGCCGCAGCAGGGCGTCGAAGACCGGCGTGCCGTGATGGCCGATCTCCTCCACCACGTCGAAATGGTGCCGGCCCGGCACCGCGATCGGCGTGCGGGCGAGGCGCGGCCAAGCCGTGGCCATCAGCGCCGACTGGCGGTGGAACTCCGCCGGCTCGTCGCCGCCGACCAGCAGCTCCAGCGGCGCGCCCGATGCCGGCTGCGGCGTCTCGTGCAGGCTCCAGCCCGAGGCCTGCTCCGGCGACAGGCGGATCAGCTCGTTCATGCTGGTGCGCAAGAGCGGCCGCAGGTCGAACACGCCGGAGATCGACAGGCCGCCGGCGAAGGGCGCAACCGGCAGGCCGCGCACCGCCCAGTGGGTCGCCAGCATCGATGCCGTGAGGTAGCCGCCGGCGGAATGGCCGCTGACGATCAGGCAGCGCCGCTCGGCCTCGCCCAGCAGGGTGGTCCAGGCGAAGGCGATCGCCCGGCGGCAGCTTTCGGCGATGCCGGCGACGGTGGTCTGCGGGCACAGCGGATAGTTCAGCACCACAGTGGTGAAGCCGGCCGGCACCAGCGCCGCCGCCGCCCAGGACACCTCGTCCTTCGACGAGGCGCGCCAGTAGCCGCCATGGATGAACACCACGGCGCCGCGCGGCCGGTCGGCGCGGAACAGGTCCAGCGTCTCGCGCGGATCGGCGCCATAGGCGATGCCGGCTTGGTGCGGCAGCCGCGCCCGCGTGGCCGCGGCGGTCTCGAGCCAGCGGCCGAAGACGGCGGCCATGTCCGGCACCGTGACCCGCGGGTTGTACTCGCGCTCGCACCAGTCCGGGTCGTCATAGCGGGGGGCGGTCATCCCCGTCACTCCGGCAGCACGGCGGTGGCCTCGATCTCGACCAGCGCGTCGCGCTCCACCAGTTCGATCACCCGCATCACCGCCATGGCCGGGTAATGCGCGCCCATCACCTCGCGATAGGCACGGCCAAGGGGCTTCAGATTGGCGCGGTAGGCCTCCATGTCGGTGACATACCAGGTCAGCCGGGCGATGTGCTGCGGCCCGGCGCCGGCCGCGGCCAGCACCGCCAGGATGTTGCGCAGCGCCTGGGCGATCTGCCCGACCATCCCCTCGGCGAAGCGGCCCTCGGCATCCCAGCCGATCTGGCCGCCGACGAAGACCACCCGGCCGCGCCCCATCATGCCGTTGGCATAGCCCTTCGGCGCCGGCCAGCCTTCCGGCTGCAGCGTCACCAGGCCACCGGCAGCCGGCTGATCGATCATCGTCACGTCGCGCATCTCCGCTGATAGGAATCCACCGCGTCCCGGATGTCCGCCGGGATCGGGATCGACGCCGCCTCGTTGATATCGGTGGTCACCAGCACCAGCCGCCCGACCAGCGCCGGCTCGCCGCCGCGATGGCCGTGGAAGGCCAGGCCGATCGAGCTGCGGCCGACCCGCTCCACCAGCAGGGTCAGGCCCAGCACGTCGCCCAGCCGCGCCGGCGTCACGTAGTCGCATTCGGCCCGGACATAGCCGAGCCCGACCCGGCGGCGCTGGATGATGTCGGCATAGTCGAGGCCGAGCTCCGCCGCGAACCATTCCTCCACTGCGCCCTGCATCATGGTGAAGTACCGGGCGAAGAAGACGATGCCGGCGGTGTCGCAATGCTCGAACCGGATCGGCTGCCGGGCGGTGAAGGCGGCGGCCGGCAGGTCAGCGCTAGAGATCGGGACGCGGCGGGTGTCGTTCATGAGGCCTTCGCGGGGGCTGCGGGGACTTCGGTGGCCATGCGGCGCAGCTGGAAACGCTGCAGCTTGCCGGTCTCGGTGCGCGGCAGCCGCTCCAGGAACTCGATCGCCCGCGGGTATTTGTAGGGCGCGATCTCGGCCTTCACATGGTCCTGCAGCGCCTTGCGGGTCGCGGCGTCCGGCGCATGGCCGGGCTTCAGCACGACATAGGCCTTCACGATCTGGCCGCGGTCCGGGTCAGGCACGCCGACCACGCCGCATTCCTGCACCGCCGGATGGGTCAGCAGCGCGTTCTCCACCTCCGGCCCGGCGATGTTGTAGCCGGAGGAGACGATCATGTCGTCCGACCGCGCCTGGTACCAGAAGTAGCCGTCGGCGTCGCGGCGGTAGGTGTCGCCGGTCAGGTTCCAGCCGTCATGGACATAGGCGCGCTGGCGGTCGTCGGCGAGATAGCGGCAGCCGGTCGGCCCGCGCACCGCCAAGCGTCCGGCCTCGCCCGCCGGCAGCTCGTTGAAATCGTCGTCGACGATCTTCGCCTCGTAGCCCGGCACCACCGTGCCGGTCGATCCCGGCCGCACCGCGCCGGGGCGCGAGGCGATGAAGATATGCAGCATCTCGGTGGCACCGATGCCCTCGGTGATCTCGATGCCGGTGGCGTCGCGCCAAGCCTCGAAGGTGGCGGCGGGCAGCGCCTCGCCGGCCGAGACGCAGCGGCGCAGGCTGGTCAGGTCGCGCCCCGGCCGCTGCGCCAGCATGGCGCGGTAGGCGGTGGGGGCGGTGAAGCAGATGGTCGGGCGGAAGCGCTCGATGCCGTCCAAGAGCTCCGGCGGCGACGCGCGTTCCAGCAGCACGGTGGAGGCGCCGGCGCGCATCGGGAACAGCACCAGCCCGCCGAGCCCGAAGGTGAAGGCCAAAGGCGGGCTGCCGATGAAGCGGTCGGAGTCGTTCGGCTGCAGCACTTGGCGGGAATAGGCGTCGCAGATCGCCAGCAGGTCGCGATGGTTGTGCATCGTGCCCTTCGGCACCCCGGTGGTGCCGGAGGTGAAGCCGATCAGGCAGATGTCCTCGGCCGCCGTGTCGACCGCCGCGAAGCCGGCCGGCACCGTGTCCACGCGGGCCTCGAGGTCGGCCTCGGTCCCGCCGCCGAAGGTGAGGATGTGCTCGAGCACCGGGGCCTGGCCCCGCGCCGCCTCCAGGTCCGGCAGCAGCCGGACGTCGCAGATGGCGAGGCGCACCCGGGCCTTCTCGATCATGAAAGCCAGCTCCTTGGCGCGCAGCAGCGGCATGGTGGCGACCACCACCGCCCCGGCCTTCAGCGCCGCCAGGTAGCTGGCGACCATCATCGGGTTGTTGGCCGAGCGCAGCAGCACCCGGTCGCCCGGCACCAGGCCGAGATCCCGCACCAGCACTTGCGCGATCCGGTCGACCCGGTCGAGCAGCTCGGCATAGGACCATTCGACGCCCGGCGCGATCAGGCAGGGCCGGCCGCCATGCCCCTCGGCGATGTGGCGGTCCAAGAGCTCGGCGACGCAGTTCAACCGCACCGGATACTGCAGCACCGGCAGGGTGAAGCGGAACTCCGGCCATTGCTCCCGCGGCGGAAGGTTGTCGCGGGCGAAGCTGTCGACATGCGCGCTGTTCGTCTCCATCTCGCCTCTCCCGTTTCTTAGGCCGTCATTCCGTTTCCGCCAGCAGCTGGCGGGCGATGACGATCTTCTGGACCTCGGTGGCGCCCTCGTAGATGCGCAGGGCGCGGATCTCGCGATACAGCTCCTCGACCTTGACGCCGCGGGTGACGCCGAGGCCGCCGAACAGCTGCACCGCCCGGTCGATCACGCGCTGCGCCGCCTCGGTGGCGTGCATCTTGGCCATCGCCGCCTCGCGCGTGACCCGCACGGCGCCGTGGTCCTTGGCCCAGGCGGCGCGATAGACCAGCAGCGCGCTGGCGTCGATCTCGGTCGCCATCTCGGCCAGGGCCGCCTGGCTGAGCTGCAGGTCGCCGAGCACCCCGCCGAACATCTTGCGGCCGCGGGCCCGGCCCAGAGCCTCGTCCAGCGCCCGGCGGGCGAAGCCCAGCGCCGCGGCGCCGACGGTGGAGCGGAACACGTCCAGCGTCGCCATCGCCACCTTGAACCCCTCCCCCGCCCCGCCGATCCGGTCGGCGAGCGGCACCCGGCAGCCCTGGAAGCGCAGCGTCGACAGGGGGTGCGGCGCGATCACCTCGATCCGCTCCGCCACCATCAGGCCCGGTGCTGTGGCCGGCACCAGAAAAGCGGACAGGCCGCGGGCGCCCGGCGCCTCGCCGGTGCGGGCGAAGACGACATAGTGGTCGGCGATGCCGCCATTCGAGATGAAGGTCTTCTCGCCGTCGATCCGCACCGCATCCGGCCCGTCCGGCACCGCCGTGGTGCCGGTGGCGGCGACATCGGAGCCGGCCTCCGGCTCCGACAGGGCGAAGGCGGCGATGGCGCGGCCGTCGCGGACCGGCGGCAGGATCCGGTCCTTCAGCGCGTCGCTGCCGAACAGGGTGACCGGGCCGGTGCCCAGTCCCTGCATGGCGAAGGCGAAATCGGCCAGCCCGTCATGCCGGGCCAGGATCTCGCGGATCAGGCACAGGCTGCGGACGTCCAGCCGGTCGGATGCGCCGCCATGGCTGGCAGGGACGGCATGGCGCAGCCAGCCGGCCCGGCCCAAAGCCGCCACCAGCCGGCGGCAGGAGCCGTCGACGTCGTGATGGTCGACCAGCCGGGGCAAGGTGGCGCCTGCCCAGGCGTCGAGCTCCGCCGCCAAGGCGCGATGGCGGTCCTCGAAGAAGGGCCAGTCGAGGAAGCTGCGGTCGGGCATCGCCTAGTTCCCCTCGAAGACCGGCCGGGACTTGGCGGCGAAGGCCTCATAGGCGCGGCGGAAGTCGCGGGTCTGCATGCACACCGCCTGGGCCTGGGCCTCGGCCTCGATCGCCTGGTCGACGCCCATGTCCCATTCCTGGTGCAGCATCCGCTTGGTCATGGCATGGGCGAAGGTCGGGCCGTCGGCCAGCGACCGGGCCAGTGCCGTCGCCTCCGGCAGCAGCGCCTCGGGCTCGACCAGCCGGTTCAGGAAGCCCCAGCGCTCGGCCTCGACCCCTTCCATGCTGCGGCCGGTGTACAGCAGCTCCGACGCCCGGCCCTGGCCGATGATGCGGGGCAGGATGGCGCAGGCGCCCATGTCGCAGCCGGCCAGGCCGACCCGGGTGAACAGGAAGGCGGTGCGGCTGCGCGCCGTGCCGAGGCGCAGATCCGACGCCATGGCCAGGATCGCCCCGGCCCCGGCGCAGACGCCGTCGACCGCGGCCACGACCGGCTGCGGGCAGGCGCGCATCGCCTTGATCAGGTCGCCGGTCATGCGGGTGAACTCCAAGAGGCCGGCCATGTCGCGGTCGAGCAGCGGCGCGATGATCTCGAACACGTCGCCGCCGGAGCAGAAATTGCCGCCGGCCCCGGTCACCACCACCGTCTTCACGGCATCGTCGGCGGCGAGCGCCCGGAAGATGGCCACCAGCTCGGCATAGCTGTCGAAGGTCAGCGGGTTCTTCCGCTCGGGCCGGTTCAGGGTGACGGTCGCCACCTTGCCCTCGACCGACCACAGGACGTGCTGCGCCCGATAGGCGGAGAGCGGCGGGGCGATGGGGATCTGGGTCATTCCGGCCTCACATGACCTCGCCGCCGGCGACCGGCAGCGCGATGCCGTTGACGCTCGCCGCCTCCGGCCCGGCCAGCCAGGCGACGGCGGCCGCCACCTCCTCCGGCTGGATCAAGCGGCCCTGCGGGTTGCCGCGGATCAGCTCGGCCCGGATCTCGTCCGGGCTGCGGCCGGTCTTGCCTTCGATCCGGGCGACCGCGACCTGCACCAGCTCGGTGTCGGTGTAGCCGGGGCAGACGGCGTTGACGGTGACGCCCTTGGTCGCAAACTCGCGGGCCAGCGCCCGGCTCAGGCCGATGACGCCGTGCTTGGCGGCGCAATAGGCGGCGACATAGGGGAAGCCGGTCAGCCCGGCGATGCTGGCGATGCTGATCACCCGGCCCCAGCCGCGCTCGGCCATGCCCGGAAGCACCAGTCGCGTGGCCTCGTAGACCGCGCCGAGGTTGAGGCCGATCATCCGGTCCCACAGCGCCCGGTCGGTGCGGGCGAAGGGCGCGCTTTCCGCCGCCCCGGCATTGTTGACCAGAATGTCGACCGGGCCGTGCTCGGAGGTGAGCCGGGCCATGGCCGCTTCCAGTTGCTCCGGCTGGGTGACGTCGGCGATGGCATAGGCGCCTGCCTTGCCGGCGGCGACGGTCTCAGCCAGGCGGGATTCGGTCCGGCCCAGCACCGTGACCGTTGCGCCGCGCGTCGTCAGCGCCGCCGCGACCGCGGCGCCGATCCCACTGCCGCCGCCGGTGACCAGGGCGTGGCGCCCTCCCAGGGATGAAGCTGCGGTCATGCCAGTCCCTCCTGCGAGATACTTTAAGCTTGAAACATCTCGCAAGCAAGGACCTGTCGGCGCTATCCCCCTGCCGGCTCCGTCAGCCCAAGCTGCTGCAGCAGCCGGGCGAGGTAGGCGCGCAGATCCTCGGCAGTCGGCGGCGCCGGGTCGATCAGCAGGCGGTGCAGCATGGCGCCGCCCATCATGTCCTGCAGCATGGCGGTGTCGGCCGAGGCCGGCAGCTCACCCCGCGCCTTCGCCTGGTCCAGCATCACCCCGAAGGCCTCGCGCCGCGGCCGCAGATAGGTCTCCCAGTAGATCGCCATCAGCCGCGGGTGGCTCTGCACCGAGCCGATCAGGCGGGCCAGCAGCTTGCGGTTCTCGTCGCTCGCCATCAGCTCGGCCCCCGTCTCCATCATCAGGCGCAGCGTCGGGCCGAGCGGCATCTCGGCGAAATCGCGGAAATCGGTGACGCCCATGTCGCGCTCGGCATTCTCGCGCACTCGGCCCATCGCCTGGGCCAGCAGCTCCTCCTTGGACGACCAGCGGCGGTAGATCGTGGTCTTGCCGACCCCGGCCCGCCTGGCGATGCGCTCGATGCTGGCGCCCTCGACGCCATGGTCCAGGAACAGCGCCAGCGCCGCCTTCAGGATCGCCTCCTCCGCCGCCCGGCTGCGCGGCCGCCCCGGCGCCCGCTTTCCCCCGATTTCCGCTGTCGTCACATCGCGCCCTCCGATCCTGTTCCGGAATCATATATCGAAACGATACTGTATCGTATATATATTCTCGCCGACTCGCCGCTTCCGGAGCCGCAGGTGAAGACCATCCGCATCCTGTCCGCCGTCCTGGTGCTGGTGCTGATCGCCGGCGCTGCGTTCTGGCTGTTCGGCCGCCCCGCGACGGTCGCGACCGTCGCGCCCAGGCGCGGCGAGGCGGCGCAGATCGTCTACGCCACCGGCGTGATCGAGCCGCGAGTCTGGGCCAAGGTGACGCCGCTGATCCAGGAGCGGATCACGGCGCTGTGCGACTGCGAGGGCGAGCCGGTCGAGCCCGGCGCGGAGCTGGCCCGGCTGGACAGCCGCGAGGCCGAAGCGACTTTGGCCGAGCTGAAGGCGCGGCAGAAGCTGGCGGCGGCCGAGCACGACCGGCAGATGGTCCTGGCCGGCCGCGCCGTCGCCAGCGTCCAGGCGCTGGACCAGGCGCGCAGCGAGCTGTCGCGGCTGGATGCGATGATCGCCGGCCAGACCGCGAAGCTGGAGAACTACGTCCTGCGCGCGCCGATGCGCGGCCTGGTGCTGCGCAAGGATGGCGAGGTCGGCGAGATCGTCGACCCCGGCACCATCCTGTTCTGGGTCGGCGAGCCGAAGCCGCTCTGGGTCATCGCCGACGTCAATGAGGAGGATATCCCCCTGGTCGCGGTCGGGCAGACCGCGCTGCTGCGCGCCGACGCCTTTCCCGGCCAGGCGCTGCCGGCCACGGTCGACAGCATCACGCCGAAGGGCGACCCGGTGGCCAAGACCTACCGCGTGCGCCTGGCCCTGCCGGACGACACGCCGGTGCGGATCGGCATGACGGTCGACGTCAACATCGTCAACCGCACCGTGCCGAACGCCCTCCTGGTCCCGACCGAGGCGGTGAACGGCGACGCCGTCTTCGTGGTCGACGCCGACAGCCGGGCCCGGCGCCGGACGATCGCGGCCGGCATCCGCGGCATCCGCGACATCGAGGTGCAATCTGGCTTGGCCGAGGGCGACCGCGTGATCACCCCCTTCCCCGAGGCGCTGGCCGACGGCGCCCGGGTGGCGCCGGAGGGCTGAGCCATGCGGCTGCTGCTCGACCTCGCCGTCACCCACATCATCGGCCGCGGCCGGCAGACGCTGGTCGCGATCCTGGGCACCGCCCTGGGCGTCGGCTTTTCGATCGCCATGGCGGCGCTGATGCAGGGCGGCGAGGACGACTTCGTGGCCCAGCTGATCGACACCATGCCGCATGTCCAGATCACCGACGAGCGGCGGACTGCGGCGCGCCAGCCGGCGGAGGACGAATTCGACGCGGTCGCGATCGCCGGCCTGCGGCCCCGGGACGACCGGCGCGGCATCCTGAACCCGACCGCGGCGGTGGCGGCGCTGAGCGCCTGGATCCCGGGAAAGATGTCCAAGAGCCTGAAGACCCAGGCCGTGATCCGCTATGCCGGCCAGGACATCGGCATCAGCATCTTCGGCGTCGAGCCGCGGCAGGAGGCGCGCATCTCCTCGATCGCGCAGGATTTCCGCCAGGGCAGCTTCGATTCCCTGATCGCCGGCGGCAACAACATCGTGGTCGGGGACAGCCTGGCGAAGCGGCTGGGCGCCGATCTCGGCACCACCGTCACCCTGGTCTCCGCCACCGGCCAGAGCCGCGCGGTCAAGATCGTCGGCCTGTTCCACACCGGCGTCACCGCCCGCGACGAGGGTGAGGGGTATGTCCTCTTGAAGATCGCGCAGATCCTGAGCGAGCGCCCCAACGCCATCAACGAGATCCGGCTGAAGCTGGACGACCCGGCCGCGGCGCCGGCGGTGGCCAAGCGGGCCGAAGCGCTGATCGGCTACAAGGCGGTGGCCTGGCAGGAGGCGAACGAATCCCTGCTGGAGGCCTTCGTCATCCGCAACATCATCATGTACACGGTGGTCGGCGCCATCCTGCTGGTGGCCGGCTTCGGCATCTTCAACATCGTCTCGACCATCACCCATGAGAAGGCGCGCGATATCGCCATCCTGAAGTCGCTCGGCTTCGAGGCGCGGGATATGCGCCGGCTGTTCCTGCTGGAGGGGCTGACGCTCGGCCTCGCCGGATCGCTGGTCGGCTGGCTTCTCGGCTTCGCCCTGTGCTTCGGCCTGTCGCAGGTGGAACTGCACATCTCCGGCGGCACGGTGGGGCGCGAGATCACCAAGCTGCCGCTGACCTGGAGCCCCTGGCACTATCTGATCGCCGCCGGCTTCGCCCTGGCCGCCGCCGGCATCGCCGGCTACCTGCCGGCGCGCCAGGCGGCGAAGCTGAACCCGGTCGACATCATCCGGGGGGCGACATGAGCGCGCTCATCGAGGCCGAGGGCCTGACCCGAGTGCTGCCGGAGACGGTGCCGGTGACGCTGGTCAAGGACGTGTCGCTGGCGATCGGCGAGCGCGAGCTGGTCGCCGTGACCGGCCCTTCCGGCTCCGGCAAGTCCTCGCTGCTCTACCTGCTCGGCCTGCTCGACCGCCAGACCGGCGGGACCTTGAGCATCGCCGGGCAGGATTCGGCGGCGCTGAACGAGCGCGGCCGGGCCCGGCTGCGGCTGGAGTCGATCGGCTTCGTCTTCCAGTTCCACTTCCTGCTGCCGGAGTTCACGGCGCGGGAGAATGTCGAGATCCCGATGCGCAAGCTGGGCCGCCTCGGCGCCCGGGAGATGCGCGAGCGGGCGGATGCGCTGCTCGACGCGCTCGGCCTCGCCGACCATCGCGGCAAGCGGCCGGACCAACTGTCCGGCGGCCAGCGCCAGCGCGTGGCGGTGGCGCGATCGCTGGCCAACGACCCGCCGCTGCTGCTGGCCGACGAGCCGACCGGCAGCCTCGATTCCCACAGCTCGGAGCAGGTCTTCGCCATCCTCTCGGCGCTGGTGCATGAGCGCGGCAAGACCGTGGTGGCGGTGACCCATGACGTCGACCTGGCGGCCCGGATGGACCGGCGGATCCATCTGGTCGATGGCGCCGTCACCAGCGATGAGCGGAATGGCGG
>NZ_JASATH010000072.1:0-35019 GCF_038440215.1 Inquilinus sp. OTU3971
CCCGCGCGCGCTGGCTAGCGGAGCAAGATCATCTTCGGTGGCTGGGGCATGGCCGTTCGGAAGCACGCGATCAACCCATTGAGCGGCGGCCATGGCGTCGCCTCTCTTAGTCGGGCAGGGCGGCGACCGCGCTACATGAGCTGCGCCCCATCGGGAGGCCGGTCACCGCGACTGATGTCGTGTTTGCCGTGCCAGACGTGTAATCTAGAGCCTTCGGGGTCCCGAGGTCAGCCTCGCATATTCATCGCGGAACTTGGCTGCCGCCCTTTCAGAGGTCTCGACGGCCGCCATCGACGCGGTACGCATGCCGACATTGCCATGCCTGGCGTAGTGTTCGGCGTCGGCGCGGGCTTCCGCCGCATCGCGATCTCGGTGCGCCGCCAGACCGGGGAGCACGCTACGTCTACGACCGTTTTCGAGCGAGGGATTCCTCATGATGAGCCTCCTATGTCGGGGATCATGGGCCCCTTCACGGCCTAACACCATCCTTCCTGCGCCACCGTCCCCCCGGAACACCCCGATCCGGACCCGCCCCGATCCGGAATTGGGCCGTCAGCCTCGATCAGCGGACCATCTCGTGTCGAATCCGTGTTGCACAGTTTTGCGACACGCAAAAACGACAAAGGGCGCCTCGCGGCGCCCTAAGCAATCGATTTGCCGAAAAGTTTGGCTGGGGGACTAGGAGCCCCATTGACCCGGCCATCAACCTCATCAACGGATTGGAATATCTTGCATTTCAGCCCCGGATGCAACAGGAATGTGTAACGTCAGCGTGTAACGTTAGCCGGGATTGAGCGCCTGATGGCCGATCTACGATTTCTCCTGCAGCGCCGCCAGACATGGTACCTGCGCATGACCGTCCCGAGCCAAGTAAGGAAGGCTGAGGGGCGGGCGGAGTGGGTCATCTCGTTGAAGACCCGAGACCTTTCCATCGCGCAGCGGGAACGGTGGGCCTGGGTGTCCGCCTTGCAGGCCCGGTGGGCGGACATGGAGGCAGGCCGGTCTGTGCCCGCCAAGCCCTCCCGAGGGACCGCAGCGGTGCCACCTGGGGCGTCCCCCTCTGCCATCTATCAAGAGACGTTGCGGTGGGCTCGGGAGGCCTTTCCTGAAACCGAGGGCTCCGGGGGCGGCCCTGATGATCTCGACGATCCGAGCGAGGCCGGGCTTGAGTTGGAGGCCGAGCCGCTCGTCGAACGCTTGCAGCGGGAGGAGTTTGAAGGCGTCCCCGCCAACCTGACGGTAGAGGAGGAAGCCCGCCTGGCTGCCCTGAGCGCGCGCCTCACGGAGCTGCGACACGGTGAGCCTGCAACACCGCCGGCCCAGTTCATGCCCGCCGTGAGCGAACTCGCGAAGGCCTACCACCAGGAGCGGCAGCGAGACCCGAGGAACGCCCTAAAGGGCCAGACGGTTGGCCAGGAAGAGGCCGTGTTTCGCCTGTTCTCGTCATTCTGGGGGGACAAGCCACTCGCGCGAGTTCGCCCCCGAGATGCCGTCCAGTTCTTCGACAAGGTGGCCCGTCTCGATCCCCATTGGGGGCGCTCGCCGGACACCAAGGAGCGCTCCTTCACCGAACTCCTTAGGCTGCACGGGGAGGGGCCGAAGGGTCTCTCGAACAAGACGATTAATCGATACGTCTCGTCCCTGACCGGCCTGTGGGACTGGGCGAAGAAGCGGGAGGCCGTGGCGGGGGTGAACCCCTTTGAGGACCAGTTCCGCAAGGTGGTGAAGTCGCAGAAGACGCAGCGCATCGCGTTCGCCCCCGACAACGTCACCGCCATCCTTCGGGCCTCAGGAAAGGGCCGTCAGGATCTCTACCGCCGGCCCATGTGGTGGGTGACGCGGATCGCCCTGTTCACCGGGATGCGGCTGAACGAGATATGTTCGCTCGACCGGGAGGACGTGAGACAGGAACACGGAGTCTGGGTCTTCGACATCACCGAAGCCAAGAGTGAAGCCGGGGTGCGCGTGGTGCCCATCCATTCGGAGTTGATCCGCCTGGGCTTGCTCGACCACCTCCCCGAGACCGGCCCGATCTTCCCCGAGTTGGCCCCCGCCGGCCCCGACAAGAAGCGCTCATGGTACCTGTCGCGGGCCTTCACGGTCCTTCGGCGCTCTGTTGGGGCAGTCCAGCTTGATCCCAGGACGGGCGAGGATCGGCTGGTGTTCCACTCCTTCCGCCGCAACGTCATCACCTGTCTCGACCGTGCCCGCATACCAGATGGCGAGATTGCCCAGGTGGTAGGCCACGAGAAGAAGTCGTTCACCCTCGCGACCTACAGCGATGGCCATCTGTTGCGGCACCTCAGGGACGAGGTCGTGCAGAAGATCGCGTATCCCGACGTGCCGACAGATGCCCTGGAGGAGGGCAAGCCCGAGCCGGGGAAGATCCGGCCGAGGCTTCGGCGACGGGACGGCGAAGAGGGCACTCAGCGGGCATCGTAGGGGACCGGCAGGAGACTTTGACGCTGGAGGATGTGGCGGCCGAGGTGGGACGATTTCCTCGGTATGAGATAGAGTAGTGGGAGGGCGACCTAAGCGATACGAGCGCCGAGAACGAAGTCGGGGGAGGTCTGGATGGTGCAGACGACTGGCGAGATTGGCTCCGCGTGGGAACGGTGGGTGTGCCAGCAGCTAGAGGCAAGGGGCTACGGCGCGGCCCTGCACCGCGTGAACAATCCTACAGTGGACATCCGGGTCACCGCGCGGACGGCCAGCTTTGATGTATCGGTAAAGGCCAGCACCGGGGTAGAGCAGATCCGCCTTGGACGGCCTGAGTCGATTGCTCGGCTAGGGGATCGGGATTTCGTGTTTGCCATTCTGCCGGTCGCAAAGGGGGCTCAACTCAGCTTCTTACCCGGCGGGCAGCGGCTTTGGATCATCCCCGGCGTCATCGCTCGCACCGAAGGTCCGCAGCCTCATTTTGACTACCTCTCAAAGCCAGGTCGAAATGGGCAGCCGAGGAAGGCGTCCTTCAATGTTGTCCTGAAGAAGCGCGGTACGTCCCCGCTGCACGCCGGCATATGGTCGAGATGGGAGGCCGAGTATCAGGATGCGTGGCATCTCCTCCCGCAGTGACCCAGCCCAGTGATCTGGACCTATGGCGCACCGCTCAGGTTCTCGTGAAGCAGCACGGCGAGAGGGCGCCCGAGGAGGCCCGCAAGAGAGCCGAGAGGTTCGCCGAAGAGGGTCGCCTGGTGTGGCTTGCGGTGGCCTCTAGGTGTGAGGAGCTGTTGCGGCAGGACGGCGGTCGGCAGTAGTGCAGCACTCCGTTGCCGACTGCCTCGAAGCGGGCCTACAATTCAATCGCTGATGGTTGGAAGTCCCATTCGGACGGCAAAGAATTCGGCCATCAGACGTTTGAGATGCCATTTAGATCAGCGATTTGGAGGAAAAATGAGCGCCTTATATGTCATGCGCTACAGCGGCCAAGCCAGTGCAGGAGCCGGATGCATATACGTCGGCAAAGGCATTGTCTCAGGCGTGGACGCCTTCGGCGGCTACTATGATGGCACGTACACTCCACAAGCGGGGCGCATCCAGGGTGTCGTGCAACTCACTGCGCCGCATGGCGCCACGCTGGTGACCGGACAGCACCTTCCGCCGGGAGCCAATCTCCAGTTGAAGATTGATTGGCCACAAGACTTCGGAAACGGAACGCCGCAGAGCGTTTCGGTTTCTGGCCGACCGGTGCAAGTCTCTTTTCAAAAACTAAGAGACATTCCCTAAACCACGCTCTGATTGCAATCGATTCATCTCTGAAAGGCAAAGTCCATGGGAGAGATTTACGACAGGAGAGACGTCATAAGCCGAGCTATCGACTGCACCGGTTACTCTTCTCCTGAAGAAGGGCATCAGGATTTAGGTGGAAATAACTGGTGGTTTGTTGAGGTCGAGGGGCTCTGGTACTCCGTAAAGGATGTTTCGCCCGAAAAAAGAGAGAGGCATACTCCTTATCACGTCGAGGTCCTTGAGGGCCTGGGCTTTTCTGTGCGCCGCGCCGACGACGATTGATTTCACGACTTCGCATCGACTCTTCGTTTGGGGGCTGGGCTCGCGCTTGGCCCCCAAACTGCGAGCGGGCGAGTTCGCGTTGCTCATGGGTCAATCATTCAGGTCGGATTTCGTGAAAAAGTGATTATCACCCTCGCAAAAGATGTAGTACTGGTTAGCTTTGCTTACACTCTTGTCGCCTCCCTCAACATAGTTGCACGTTCCGTTCTGCAGCATCATGTTTGCCCCGCGCCAGAGGGTCAGCACATCATCTTCGGAGAGGCCGTACTCGCCGGGAACAACAAACGAGCCCGCGGCAATACGGGAGTCCTTTAGCTCCGCCGGAGGCTCCCATTGCGCGACTTCGGGCCTTTCGCGCGACAGATTCGAGAGCTTCACCCATCGGGCCTGATATCCGGGAGCCGTGACCAAGCCCCATCCCCTGCGCACCTCGTAAACGGTCAGCTTCTGACCGCGATAGATGCGGTTCACAACCTCACCGTTCTCTGGCGCCAACCGCTCGTTGACCACCTCCACTTTCACATAGTAGTCGCCTGTCAGCTCCGCAGCCTGAGAAGGCATGCTCCCCAACGCGAGCGCTGCGACGAGTATGATCCGCTTCATCGGTCGCATCTCCAATTGCTCAGCACGGGCCGCTCTCACAGGGGTACCCATCACGGTCCCTGTCGAGCCTGTAGAGCCCGCATTCAGTCAGGTAGAAGTTGGCCTCGGCGCAGGAATTCATCTGGCCGCACGTCCGTTTGCCCCCACAGGTAAACCCTGAGTTGACCTTCCGGCTCTGCCTTGACGGGGCGGCTGGGGTCTCCGCCTGCGGCGCCTCAAACAGCGTCGCTGGGCGGGCCGCGGGGGCAGCCCTGGTGGTCGCCGTGGCGGGCGGCGCCGTCACCGTATCCACTGGCCCCAGGAAGCGCCCGTTCACCCACCCTAGGCGTCCCTGGTACGACACCTCCATCCAGCTCTCCCCATCGACCTCCTGAGCGTCCCCTGTGTGCATCACGATGGTCCCTCGAGGGAGCGGGTCACCGTAGCGGTCGTAGCCGGTGCTAGGCCCTCGACGCATGTTCAGGGATTGGGCCGTGACCTTCCGAAGGGAGGGGGTGAGGGTACGTGTCAAGTTGGACTTGACGGGTGCCGTCGAGGCCGCTGGAGGGGCTGCGATGGCGGGAGCCGAAGGAGCAGCGGTCAGGGCCGTGATCGGGGGTGGAGTTGGGGTCGGTGGGGTCGGCAGTGAGGGCGCATCCGGAGCCGGCGCAAACGTGACGTACTGGGGTGCGGAGGAGCGGTCCCCCATGCATTTGCCCAGGGCGATGAGAACGATGAGCCCCAAAAAGAGGGCTCCGGGGCTGGCCTTGGCCAATGAGATAATCCGAAAAGGAGCATATGAAATCCACGGAAGGCTACAGCACGCCTCACCACACGGGAAGGCCTAACCTGGGTGCTTGAAATCGGCGCCCCGTAAGCGCAACCCTCTCTTTCATTCCTCTCGTACCTGGATTTGAGAAATGACTTTGCTTCCCGACTTCATCGGAGACATTGCCGCCTCTGCCTCGGGGCTACCCTTCGGTAAGGCAGTCTCCTCTCTGGTCGAAGGCGTCTGGCGGAAGCGGCAAGAACGCGCGAAAGAGGTGTTCCTGGACGAGATGCGGCGAGGAAACTTGCCGCCGTCTTACGTGCAGGTAGACGATGAAACCATCGCAATACTCCTGCGATTTAATCGTGCCGCAATGGAGGGAGCTGCGAAGCGCAATCTAAGACTGATGGCGCGCGTTTTCGTTGGAATGGCAAGAGTTCACTCGATCCAAGCGGACGAATTTTTATCTCTGGCCGACTCACTTTCGTCCCTGCGCAGGGAGGAGGCTGTAGTCCTGGCTGACCTTCTGTGCGCCTTTAAGGCGATTGAGGATGGTCTTATCGAAAACAACCAAAAAAATGTGAATGCGTTTCAGGAGGCGAAAGAGAAATCCATGGCTCGGCTCTCCATAAACGAAGAAGGCTACCTCTCGTTTTGTGGATCTCTGCTTCGAACTGGTTTTGTCTTGTCGATCTCTGGTTTCGATGGTGGCGTATATATAGCCTCACCGATGGGTAAAAGGCTCGCGAAGCTTGTTGAGATAGAAGCGATCGATCTGGACGCTTAGGGGCCTCGGGGTCAGTCCCGCCTAGGCGCCCTCAACTCGATCCTACAGGCCACCTCACTCCCGCATCCGGTGCACCTCAACGCCAGCTCGATCCTGAACAGCCGGGCATCCTGGCCGAACCGCTTCATGAGCCGCCGCCGGTCCAGCTCCCGCCGCCGGTTGCACCTCCCACACTTCGCCACGATGCCGGTGAGGGACGAGACATCGGAAAGCCGCATCCCGATATCCCAGTTGTTCTCAATGCGATCCCGGACCAGAGCCTCTAGCGGCCCCTTCCCGCGTCACCGAAAATGCGCCTTTCCGCGGTCTCGATCCCGTCCCTAAGGAGCGCGGTGATCTCGTCATCGCCCATGCCAGCTCTCGGGCGCCCCGGATGACCTCCTCGCGGCGAGCCTTCAGGGCGCCGATGAGGAGATGCGGGTTCGCCGCGTCGGGGTTGCGGGCCGCCCGTAGGTCTTCGCTGAAGGGGCCGCGACGGTGCTTCATGGGCGCGCACGGCGGGTTACGCTCCGCTCGGCCGGCGTGCCCTCATATGGGCGAGAACCTGGAATAGGGAGGGTTGGGGCGCAGCAAACATGAAATCGCGAACAAACGCCAGAGAACTGTCATCGCTCCCATAAGCGTACCGTTCGGCCTGGCCAACTACTTGCTGATTTACAGCCTCGGCGAGTTCCGCCCGATCCGTGGCCCAGATGGCCTTCCCAAGCGCCACGTCTACGGTGGCGACAAAGAGCCGTCTTGGCCCTATTGGCATCAAGATTTGCCCCTTAGGGCTTAAGAAGCTCTTCGCAGGCGTGATTACTGGCCGATCAGAGGTCAGCAGTTCAGGAGCTTCTTCTGGAATGTCAATGACAAACCAGCGCATATTATTCATTCCGCCGCAGATATGCGAGTGGTCGATTAGCTCGCGCAAGAGCAATGTCGCTCTCCGCTGTGCTATATCGGGATCGGATTCGTTAAGGACTTCTCGCACAGTCATTGGGTCTTCCGGCCCCCGCAATGTCAGCCACTTAGGGTCAAGTTGATCGGCCTCAGCGAGAAGTCGCCCCAGATAATCATCGCGGAACCACTTCAGGTCATTCGGAGCACGAAGCAAAAGAGAAAGCACAAACCTTGACCATGCGCTTCGCAATGGCGGGTTGCTGGCCAGCATGTCGTCGGCCTCAATTCGGTCTAGAGCTTGGCTGGCGAGAGTATCCAGTTTCTTGAAAAAGCCATCCTCGACGACCTGTGCCTGTTCATGCGCCACTCCTTTTATTTCGTACAGACCACGTTCATTGCCAGTCTCGGCAGGATGTACCCTTTTTGGTTTAATCACTTTATTTACTGGGTAGGGACAGCTAAACTCACAGAGCTTGCCATTGCGGCTCGCGATCCAGCGCTTAGTATAAAACTCAGGCAGATAGTGATGCTTTAGAGAAACTTGCTCGGACATTGGCCGCCAAACTCCGTTGGGAATTGGTAGCTTAGATCTACAACGGCGCGCTTCCTAGTCGGGCATCTCTCGGGAATCTCGGCTGATAAGAGAGGAGTTCGAGGTCCGCGGGTTCGACCCGGCTTTTCTCCGATGCCGCAGCGGGGCGTGTCCGGATGGCCGTCTCTATCGAGGCTGGCCGGCGATATGCGTTTGCCTCGGGGAACTCTGGTGGCGCCGCAAGACGGCCGCCAGACATTCGCAGGGGCCGGCGGATAGCGTTCGATGAGGGACAGGGTGCCTGCCCGGTCTCTCAGGCGGCCCGGAACGGAAGCGATCCGGGATTGACGGTGAGTGGGACCGGGGTGGTCGGGACTAGCACCTCTACCTTGTGGCCTTTCTTCGGTGCCCTCGGGTACCGTCCGGTGCTCGGATCAAGCCCGTGCTGTGCACAATACTCCCGCCGTTCGGCCCTCGCCTGCTCCTGGGCCTCGGCAAAAGCATCGCTCCGATCGCGGCCGGCGGTTACCTGCTCCAAGATCCAGGCCATCCAGCGGGAGTGACGCTCGGTCCCGGCGGCTTGGTACGCCTTGTGCGCGGCATCATCAGCGGCCCGCTTCTCGGCTGCCAACTGGGCCTTGGTTTTCGCCTTCGGGGCCTGGGCAAGGGAGACCCAGGTGGTCTTGCGCTTGATGCCGGTGGCGGCGTCACCTTCGCCCCGGCGCTGACCTTCTTCAGGCTGATGTTCATCCGGCGGAGGTTGGTGCGGTCGGAAGTCCGGTAGACCAGCCGGTGGTTGGGTGTGGCCTCCAAGATCAGTCGGGCAAGCTGGACGATCTTTCCGCGGTGGGTGGTGCGGATAGCGGGCTTCCGGTTCGGGCCTACGCCGCTGGTCCCCAGGTACCAGTTCGAGGTGACGCGACGGGCGAGGAGCGCATCCCAATCGGCCCGAGCAACGGTGCAGGTACCGCCCCCCTTGGCGAGCGTAACGATGGCGATAGGGTTGCCGTAGTCGTCGGCGGTGAAGACCGGTGGGCGGAGCATGGTGCGAGGTCGGCCACGCTTCTTCGTGTTCGTGGTCATAGCGATTCCTTCCGATGGAAATGAAGAAGCCCGCCGCGGGGTCGCCGGGCGGGCTCGTCAGGGGGCATTGTGCAGAATGAAGAGGGCGATCAGCGCTCCCAGGATCGGGGGCGGAAGTCGTCTAGGTCGGTTAGTCCGCGACCACCACGGCCTCATCATCTTCGGAATAGACCTCGTGCGCCAAATGCGCCACGTCGATGTCGGCATCCTGCAGAGCTAGAGGTATGCTTTTCCAGCGGATGTCGAAATTCAGCACCTCCTCCAGGTCCCGATGGAGGGTGAGGTCGGAGAGTTTTACAGGCAGGCGATCTTTGATTTTGTTATAGAAGGCCTCCAACTGTACGCCGATTTCTTGCATGATTTTCCAGTTGACCTCGGCCGAAGTTATGTCGGTGACAACATGGCCGTTCAAGACGACGACTTCGCCGAAGGTGAAACTGTTAATGGTCATTCTGATTCTCCTGTGGTGTGGGCATGAAGATGCCCGCTCCGGGGCTGCCGGGCGGGCGCGTTTGAGAGGTGAGGTAGCGGTGGGGCGGACTATTGGCGTTGAGTACGCATCAAGCCGCACTTGACAGTGGTGGCGAGACTACGGCGGGAAGCAGCCCGAGCGCGGCGTTGGTCGTGGCAAATTGGCCGAAGGCCTCAACGGCGGCGCGGTCATAAGCCCGAGCGGCATCCTCCGAGGTGGAGAACATGCCAATGGAGCGCAGCCGACCATCGACCGAGATTTGAGCAAGCCATTTCCTCCAGCGCTGATAGACGCCCCGGAAGCCGCTCTTGCTGGTGGCGCGCCGCTTGTTCGCCCCGTTCTGGCTCACCGTCGCAAGTCTGATATTGATCGGGCGATTGTCCCGCGGGTCGCCGTTGACGTGATCCAATATGCCGGCTGGCCAGTGGCCATGATGAAGGAGGTAGACCACGCGGTGGAGGAGATATCGGCGACCGTCGATCCCGATGGTCATGTAGCCGTCGGTTCGAACGGTGCCCGCTATCGAGCCGGCCTTTGCGGGCCCCCGGTTGACTCGCCAGCGGACGATGCCGGTCTCGGGGTCGAGGTCTAGTAGATCCCGTGCTCGATCCGCAGAAAGTGCCGCTTCCTTCGCTCGGTTGGGCTTCCTGCTGATGCGGCCTGGGGCAAATGGAACGACCTCGGCGGGCCGCCTGTCGTCGTCGCCCTCGTTCGAGGCGCTCACCTCACTCATGGTTGTATGATCTGTCATTTTATCTCCCAGTGGTTGTGCACGCGCACACGAAGAAGGCCGCTCCCGGTGGTCCGAGGCGGCCGATTGGCGGATGGCCCGTTGAGGACTCTCAGGAGTCGCTAGGCGGGCGTTTGCGATTTTGGCTACGTGTGGGTAGCTGACGGGGCGCCGAGGGGCTCCTAGCGAGTCTGGACGAAGCCGTAGCGGCATTCGCCAGAGCCAGGCGCAGGGCGGCCTTAGGCGACCTTGAAGGGCAGCGTTGGCGATGGGGCGACGGTCGGCACAGTCGCGCCATGAACGGGGGCTGCGGGGATCACTGGGGCCTGGGCCTTGTGGCCCTTCCTCGGCTCTCTCGGGAACCGCCCGGTGGCCAGATCGAGCCCGTGGAGGGCGCAATAGGCGCGGCGCTCGGCTCTCGCCTGCTCCTGGGCTTCGGCGGTTGCCTCCCTGCGGTCTCGGCCGCTGGTCACCTGTTCCTCGATCCAGGCCATCCATCGGCCATAGCGCTCGACCGAGGCAGCCCGGTAGGCGGCGTGAGCGGCATCGTCAGCGGCCCGGCGCTCGGCCAATTCCTGCGCTTTGGTCTTCGCCCTCGGGGTCTGGGCGAGCGAGACCCAGGTGGTCTTACGTTTGATGCCGGTGACGGCATCGCCCTCGCCGCGGGCGTTGACCTTCTTCAGGCTGATGTTCACCCGGCGGAGGTCCGTCCGATCCGAGGTCCGGTAGACCAGTCGGTGGTTCGGCGTGGCCTCCAAGACCAGGCGGGCAACCTGGACAATCTCTCCGCGGCGGGTGGTGCGGATGGCGGGCTTACGGTTCCGGCCGACGCCGCTGGTCCCCAGATACCAGTTCGGGGAGACGCCGCGGGCGAGGAGCGCGTCCCAATCGGTGCGGTCGACGGTGCAGATCCCGGCACCCTTGGCGAGCGTGACGATGGCGATAAGGTTGCCGCGGTCGTCGGTGGAGAAGACTGGCGGGCGGAGGATGGTGCTGGATCGGCCGCGCCTCCTCGGGGTGGCGGTGGCATTCGTCGTCATGTTGGTGATGATCTCTCCGTGTGGTGGGGGTGGCTGAAGGCGATGGCCCCTAGGGCAGCGTCCAGCGCCTCGCCCAGGGCAACTTCCCAAGCGTCGAAGAACGTGCCGTCGTCATTCATGGCGACGGGCCAGCTATCGAAGACCCAGGTGAAGACGGTCCCGTCCCCCACCGTGCCATCGGCCAGGGCCTCGGCGGTCACGGTCAGATCCATCGTCACGCCCCCCGGTAGGGCGACCGTCCGGAAGACCGAAGCGGTCCCGACAGGCGGCGATGCGGTGGGCTTGGTCTGCATCATGCCGTGGTAGCGGCGGGTGGACTTCAGCGGGAGCGCGAACTGGGGTGAGCCTCGGGACATAATCAGCGCCTCGGGGAACGTAGGGCGATGGCGGGGGGCCGGGTGGCGGTGATGGGCATGCGTTCTCCTTCGCGCCCCGTTCAGGGGCACGTCATGATGGTTGTGAATGTGGCGTAAGGCGCCCGCTCAGGTTGTGCTTAGGGGCGCTGATCGGGTCGGCGAGGGCTTACGGGCTCCGTAGTAGGGAGCCCCTGAACGATAGGGGAACGAGGGGAGGAACGAGCCTCCCTGTTCATGGTTAAATCCTAGAGAGAAGGGAGGACGAGACCACGGTAGTAGGTCACTCCCTGGTGACAGGGATCTCCAGACCAGTGAACTCTCTGAAGGTCCCCGTCATCACCCGTTCAGCGGCCTCGACATGGGGCCTCGCCACGATGACCGCATCATGGATCGGCAGGGCCGTGATGCCCTGGTCGATCAGCCGCAGCAGGACGGTTACCAGGATGTCGCTCTCGGTGCGCATGGTCTGGTGACCGATCCCCTTGTAGAGCAGCGGGGTGATTGGTCGGTGGCCTAGCTCGATGGCCGTGAGCATGGCCCTGAGAGTCGACCCTTCGGGGAATAGGCGGGCACAGCCCTCGGGCCATGCCTTCATGCGCTTGGTCGCGAAGGTGGCGGCGGCCAGCAGCATCTTCACCCCGTCCCGGTGCTCCCCGCCGATGAGCGGCAAGGCGTAGAGGTGTCCGGCCGGTGGCTCGGCTTTGGCCAGGGCGTAGAGGAGACGAGGGCCGATCTGCCCATAGTCCAGGGTAGCGACCTCCCCGCTGTCGATGCGGATGCTGTGCCGCTCCTCCCTGGTCATGCTCTGCCAGAAGCCACCGAACAGCCGACCACCGCTCGCGAAGGATGACCGGTTGAAACAGCGGCGCAGCCTGCGGAGGGAGGTGTCAACACGCTCGGTGCCGGGGTGGTCGGCCACAAAGGTGACATCCGCCAGGGCCAGGGCCTCGTTGATCGTCCGCACCTCAGACCGCAGGGCCATGGTGGTCTTGTCGTCGTCGTAATCGACCAGCTTGCCACGGTCCCAGAAGGACGCATCCGGTGCCCGTAGCATCACGATCTCCTGGGTTGGGCAGAGACCAAGGTCAGCGAATGTCAGTCCCTCAAAGCGCTCGATGAGGGCCTGTCCGGGGCGCACGATGGACAGCGTCCCCTTGCCGTGATCCGTCCCCCAGGCGCCTAGCTCCACGGTGACCAGATCGACCCCCGGTAGGGCCATGAGCTTGACGACATCGCGCAGCGTCTTGCCCAGCCAAGTCGGGGTGTAGCGGGACGACTTGCAGCCAAGGGTGCCCCGGCTCATGGACAGGCGAAGACCGGCAGGGACCATCAACCCATCAGCATTCGCCACCTCCTCGCCCCCCGTCTCCCGCTGGCGATAGGCCAGATCGGACACCAGGGCGGCGACGGTGGCCCGAAAGGTCACTCGATCAGCGGCCTTGCGGCCACGCCCCCGGTCCTCCGCATCCTCGATCAGGTCGCCGATGGCGTTGGCAAGGTCGCGTGAGGTGGCCGTGATGGGAAGCCGGTAGGGCTGAAAGGGACGGGACAGGGTGGCGGCATCCTCGCCGCGCATTGGTTTGGGCATGGTGGGGCTCTCCTAGCGGCACAGCCGCATTGATGGTGGCCCCAGGGATCGGCGGATGCCGGTGGAAGGCGGGGCGTTGATGGACGCGGGCAGCGCCCGTCGAGGGACGTGTCAGGTCACTTGACAGATGGGCGGACGGGGACCGGGCCTCGGTGGTCTCCGATCCTGCGAAAACAACTCCAGTACACCCCGGCACACGGAGGCATCATTACGAGATCGGAACGGTCTCGACGGCGGAGGCGGACATGCTGCCCCCCGTCCAGCCTCGTTGAGAGACCCGCCGGAGGCTAACGGCCATGTTTGGAAACCCGCAGCCCGCCGTTGCGGGGGGCATACGGGCTGATTTGGAAGGGACAGCCGGGGATCTAGCGTGGATGTTTGGAAGCCGCCGGCCGCCGCGCTTGGGGTCTCACGGACGAGTTTGGAAACGGCACCCGCCGTTGCTCGGGGCATCTAACGGGGCGCTTTGGACGCAGCCTCAGGGACGCAGAACGCCGTCACCGGGGATCTAGCGGGCGTATTTGGACGGTGACATCGCCACCCATGAAACCCGCTGCTACCCTCACGGGCTCGACAGGCGAACGTGGAGCGCGCCGCCCTCGGGGTCTAGTGGCATCATTTGGAACACTCGCCGCCGGCCCAGGTCGCGGCCTTGGGGGCTAGTGTGGCCATTTGGACGATGCCGCGGACTCAATCAGGGCCACGATGGCAGCCGCAAGCCACCGTTGCCGGGGTCTAGTGGGGCGGTTTGGAAGCCGCCGGCCGCCGTGCTGATCATCTTACGGGGCTCTTTGGAACCCGCCGAACGCCGGTGCCGGGATCTAATGTGTGGGTTTAGAAGGCGGCGCCATGACCGTGGAAGTCCGAGTCCACCGTCACCGGCATCTAATGTTGATGTATGGAATCCGCAGGCCGCCGCTGCTGGGATCTAATAGGGGTGTTTGGAACGCGGGACACCATGTCGGATCATCTAATGTGTGAGTATGGAAGCCGGCGTTGCCAGACTGACCGGACCAGCAAGCACGAAAGCGGGGCCGGGGCTAATGGGCACGTTTGGAAACTGCTGCCGGCACGCGAGGGCCACCGCTGCCGGGCATCTAGTGGGCATCTTTAGAAACGGCAGGGCCATCAATGGGCGCGGCTGGACGCCGTCACCGGCATCTAATGGCGGCATTTGGAACAGCCGCAGTCCGCCGTTGTCGGGATCTAATGGCTGGGTTTAGGGGCGGCGTCGCCATCGCTGCGGGACCGGCCTAACAAGTGCGCCGTCATATCTAATGGAGGTGTTTGGAAGCCGCTGTTCGGGGCTAATGTGGATGCTTGGAAGGCCGAAGCCGGATTGCCGCGGCCGATCAAAGGCTTAGCCGCAATCAAGCGGCCGCCCCGTCCCGCACCCGCATCACAGTCTGTCGGCTGGTCTCGAACTCCCTGGCCAGCGACGCGACCGAAGCGCCCTCTCCAAGGCGCCGAGCGATCTCCTGGCGGGTCTCGGCGGTCAGCGAGAGGGGCCGACCCAGCGTCTTCCCCTCGGCCTTGGCCCGAACCAATCCCGCCTGCGTCCGCTCGATGATCAGGTCTCGCTCGAACTCGGCCACGGCGTTGATGACGCCCATGGTCATCTTCCCGGCCGGGCTGGCGAGGTCCATGCCCCCGAGGGCGAGGCAGTAGACCTTCACGCCCTCCGCTGCCAGGCGCTCGACGGTGGCCCGGACATCCATCGCGTTCCGGCCGAGCCGGTCCAGCTTCGTGACCACCAGGACATCCCCGCTCTCCAGTCGGTCGACCAGCTTGGCGAAGCCGGGCCGCTCAAGGGCGCTGGTGCTTCCCGACACGGTCTCGACCACGGCCCGCCGGGGCTCCACGTGGAAGCCTGCGGCCTCGATCTCCCGAAGCTGGTTGGTGGTCGTCTGGTCGCTGGTGCTGACGCGGGCATAAGCGAAGGTCCGGGTGGCCATGGTCTCAAGCCTCAGGGTGTCCGAAAAGGTCAACGAAGATATGGACATGTCCGAAATTCTGTCAACCATAATTTATGGACAGGTCTGGCGAGGCTGTCCGAAACCGGTCGTTTATGGGCAAGGCCTTCTTAGCAAGAAGCCAGTCATGGCCAAGGATTAGGGATACGGCTGTTTGCAACCATCCAAGCCTTCACCAAGGCCCGTTCTCCCGCCTGAGAAAGAATCCGCTTGGAGGGGAGTTGGCGGTGTATCACTGCATCCAGAACTAGGGGCACGGAGAGAAATTTCCCCTGATGGCTCGTTTCGATGGCTAGAACTTCGTCGTAATAAAGCCCAACAAAGCTGCCGTTGTACTTCAGGGCTGTGTTCCCAGCTGCCCCCAACTCATATAGTACATATCCAGACCCTAGATTGCGGATCGTATTGCCGATCAGAGGCTCTAGTGCTGGCTTCAGATTGTCGAATGAGTTTTGGTTCGACGAGGCGTATTGGGACGCTCCTTTGCATAGAAATTGATCGAGCGAGATTGTCTGAAGGTTCATTTCTCAACCTACTTTAGTAAAATTGCTTCTAGCCAAACGGCGCCTGCATCCCGCCTTCACAAGTGGGTGGTCGAGCCGCCGGCCCGCGCCCGGTAAAGGTCACGCGAGGGGGTACGGGGGGTAAACCGCGCGCTGCTATCTATCAGATGCCCGCTCGCAAATTTTCCCAATTTTTGGCCGCGACCTCCAGGTGCCATTCCGGGTCTCCGTCCAGCGCTGATGGGGACCGCTATAGTGCCCCAGTTTGGCGGCCCTCCTCGGAGCGATATTGGCAGGAAGGGGCACAACGGTTGCGCCAGAAATACCAGCCGAGCAGGTCGCTCTCGAGTTCATGAAGAACATGCTTCGGCGTCCCTGTCGGCAGTGGACGATATGCGAGCCAAGCCGCTCTCATCGGCCATCGCGATGCGGCATGGGACACCGCCCGCTGCGCTAGCGACGAAGTCTGCCCGATATAGGCCGGCTCAGATTCAACGGCCACCGCGTCATAGATGCAGTACAGAGCAGGCTGGGCAGGCAACTGCCTTGCTTCCGAGAGCGGCGAACGCAGCCACCACGCGGCCGTGAGGATCGAGCCCTCACCGGCAAGAGCCGGCTCTGTGGTGTCGTACCGACTCGCTTCGGAAGCGGAATCTAGCCGCGACGCCGCGCGTCCTGGCCTGCTGACCCCTGCCCGCCGCACCTGCCGGTTGGTGGGGCGCGACCAGCCAGGAAAGAAGCGGCCATAATTCGCCTCAGTCGAGCGCCCGACCTCGACGCGATGCCTCCAAAGTAGCATGTCTTCGGTGCCGCGAAGGATGGAGCGGTCGGCCTCGACAGGCGCGCAGGAGAACTCCAACTCCACGCCCTCTAGGTGGGACAACAGCCACAAATGCGGGGCGGCGGTATGAGGGTCGTTGAACGGACAGCGATCGGTGTGGACACCGTTCGACAGGGACAGCAGGCGCTCGCGTAAGGTTCGGCCGGTCTGCCCAATGTAGGTCAGAGGGGTGTTCGCGCCGGCACGACGGATACGGTACAGGCCAGGGAATTTGGGGGCCAGGCTCCGCACGGACCTGGAATCAAGTGGCGCCCACGTGGTCCACGGCAGCCCGCACCAGTCAGCCGTGGAAGGGTCAGACTCCATTGTTGGTTTCGCTTGGAGCACTGCCTCGCTCTGTCAGTTGCAGATCACCGGCTTCACCAACGGAGCTAGCTTGGCCGCGATATCCTTCGTGGGCACCTTCTCCGGTCTGTTCGTGGTCTCCGCTATGACCCCATTCTCCAGAAGGAAGGAACTGAGGAGTTCCCCGCGGATGCCGAAGTTGATGTTCTGCGGCAGCGTCCCGGTTGCCTCCGCCACGGCCAGATCGTTGGCCCTGGCCACTACCACCCCAATGAGTTGGCCCTTGTCGTCCACAATGGGGCCGCCGCTGTTCCCCGGCTGCACCTGGGCGTTGAGCTGAAAGAGATAGGGGGCATCAGCGGGGCCGCTCAGGGACGTGACGATTCCGTCCGTGATGTTCAGGCCGGTGGAGATGACTCCTCGATACGGGTAGCCCAGGACAATGACGGTTTCCCCGAGGTCCACCTTCACGGCTTCCCTTAGGGGGATGCTGGTGGGGAACTGAGCCGTTGTCCGCAGCAACGCCAAGTCCCGCTTGGTGTCGGCAGTCACCAGGTCCACCGGCTTCCCATCGAACCGGAGAGATGCGCAGCCCTCGACCACGTGCCGATTGGTTACGATGTAGCCGTCCCTACTGATGACGAAACCGGTTCCACTGCTGGTGGTCTTAGGGGGCTCACTGGAGCGCTGCGGTGGCGTTGCGGCTGCTACGGTGCTGCGCTCAGGCACCGAAGGAGCAAGCTTGTCTGTCAGCGCCAGGAAGGTCGGATAGGTCGGCTTCTCCTGTGGCGTGTCGTAGCCAAAGGGGTAGAAGCTGTCCGACATCGCAATGACGATCGATCCCATCATGTCGGCTCGATAGGCCGGCCAATTCAACCGATACGCCCTGGCCTCGCTGCCCCGTTGCTCCCCCCGCTCGTAAAACATCCATGACCCGCGTGTACCGCTGCGAATGTAGATGTCGCCCCGCCTGAATGTGTACGTGATCGTCTGGCCCCGATCTGCCGAGCCGTTGTTGTAGAGGCCATCGATGAAGCCGGGCGGAGCATTGGGGAAGCGCGCCGTTCTCAGGTACGATCCGTCATCAGGGTTTCCGATGTCGTATCCATTGGCATCGTTCTCTTCTCGCTTCGTGAAGAGCTTGCTCGGGTAGCTGACGATGATCTGGGTTTTCGGATCATAGAGGCGCACCCAGCCATTCTGTTCCTTGGCGTCAAACCCTACACCAATGAGAAGGAAGAGCTGGGGCTCGGAGAGATAACCTGTGGCCGGGTAGCCGGAACGCGTCTGCCACGCCGATATGGCCTCTCTCGTGCGCTTGCCGAATGCGCCATCGGTGAAGCTGTAATAGGTTCCGGCCCAGATCAGGCTTTCCTGCACCATCCTCCTCTCATGGAAGTTGAGGCGGGCCTCTAGATCCTTCTCGGCCTGGAGCGGGTCGGTGGCCGGCGCCGGTGTTGTCGGTTGCTGTGCGGCGACCGGAGGAGCACCCAGCGGGCAGAGCAAAGCCCCGCCAAGGGCAACGAGAATGCCTGATCGAAAACGCATGGGCCTGCCCCTCAGGACCGACCGGGGAAAATTCCTCGGATCAATGCCGCGATCTTGCTCTCATCCAAGGCGCTTCGCTAGGCGCTGCTGATGGGTGGCACCATTAGGCTACCGTGCGCGGGAGGCGTACATAGCCGAGCAACGGTCTACGCCGCTGGCGAGAAGGATATTGGCGTATTGACTCGGTGAGGTGGTTTGGAGAAAGAATATCGGATTAATTTAACTATTGCTGATCATGATAGATGAGCGACCAGAAGAAACCCCCGCGGCCTCCTCAAAAGCCCCAGACACCGGCACCGGATGTCAGTTCAGTCAGGGAGGGGTTGAAGGGGCACAGGGTTACGGCCGGGAAGACGGGGGACGCGCCGAGGCCGTATCTGCTGAGCGAACAGCGGCCGAAACCACCGCCGAAGAGGCGATAGAAGCAGCATGGGATGACCTAGATTACCGTGCCCACGTCGGCCTGCGCTATTTTAGGCGACGACGCGCGTGGTTCGACGGGATCTCGAATTTTTCGGCCGCAGTTTCGGCGCTAGCGGGAAGCGGCGCTTTCGGCGCGATCATCGGGGGCGAGAAGTGGATTGCTTCGAGTCTTGCAGCGGTCGCGGCGATGTTCGGCGCAATTACAGTAGCATACAAACCCGCGGAGCGAGCGAGGGAAGCACATGACTTTGTACGGAAGTATGCATCCTTCATCGCGGACCTGTCGAGGGTGGAGCAGAGAAGCGATGACCATGTCAAGAATTTCACCGCACGACTGTACGAAATAGCAGCGGAAGCCCCTTCTCCAATAGTTACTTTGGAGATGATTTGTCAGAATAGAGAGTCTCGGATTCGCGGAACGACTCTGAAAGACTTATATTACATACCTCATCATAAAATTCTGTTTTGTCATATATTTACCGTTCCGCCTGATCACTGGATTTCGGTTGAAGAGCGCGCAACGCTCAGGGCGGCCCGACCAGAGTCGATGAGAAAAAAGATAATGAAGCGACTGCTCAGCATTCGCCAGAACTAACAAGGGAGAAACATAGTCATGGCTAAAAAATCCGTTGGGCCAGGAAATCCCGTGCCGGACTCGGGTATTTATTCCGCTGGTGGGCGCAAGAGCACACTCGTTAAAGGCAAAAGTGCTCCACCTACCCCCGCTCCAGGGCAAAAATGGCGGCAGGTGGCGGATACAAACCCTCAAGATAAAAGTAGCGGCGGGAAGCGAGGAAAGTCTTAAGGGCCGTCATCTGCCTCGGGATCGATGCCGCCACTCCCAAGGCAGCTCAAAGGCCCCCCGCCAGATCCCCCTGCGCGCTCCCTTCGCCTCCGCCTCCGGCCCGACGTAGTCCCGGCTGTACTCGGTATCCGCGATGGCCCAGCCCTGAACCGCCATCCACGCGGACAGATCCTTCCTTTTGGCCCTGCACACGGCGACGGGACGGCGCCACTTGTCGCGGTACAGTTCGGTGCACCTTACGGTCGCCCGGCCGATGAAGTCGGATAGGGCCAGAGCGGCCCGCTGCCCGCAACGGTAGCTATCGCCGTTCTCGTCCTGGCAAAGCTGGCGCGACTCCGGGGCGTCGACGCCGAAGAACCGGATGCGCTGCCCGTGGATCTCGATGGTGTCGCCGTCGACGACCGAAGCGCGGCCCGCGATGATTTCCTTAGCGGGCGCCTGGGAGGGGCCCGTGAGGACGGCCAGGAGCACGGCAGTGCCGCCTACGGCTGTCCTGAGGAGCGCGCGGAAGGTAGTCTTTCGGGGCGCCGTGGAGGGGGAGAGCCGTGCAGTTGCCAACGTTCAAGTACCATCCTAGGCCATTGGAGACCGGCAGCATCGCCGCGTCCGATACGGTGTGCGTTTGCTGTGGTGAAAACCGGGGCTTCATCTATCGCGGCCCCGTGTACGCGGTCGAGGAGTTAGGTGAACAGCTCTGCCCATGGTGCATCGCAAGCGGCGCTGCCCATCAGAAGTTCGATGCCTGCTTCATGGATGAGGCTGGAATAGGCGACTACGGCAGATGGGAGCCTGTTCCGCGCCCGGTGGTCGAGGAGGTCGCCTTCCGCACACCCGGCTTCTCAGGCTGGCAGCAGGAGCGGTGGTGGACACACTGCAACGATGCCGCCGAGTTCCTGGGGGCTGTCGGCTACAGCGAAGCCGCAGCCCTTGGGCCTGACCTGCTCGCCGCCCTCGCTGCCGATATGGGGATGGAGGACGACACCAGGAGGGACCATTTCGTCCGGTCGCTCAGAATCGATGGGAGCCCGGTGGGGTTCGCCTTTCGGTGCCTCCATTGCGGGAAGCTGGGTGGCTACACGGACGCGCACTAGGACCGAACCGCGACGGGCTACAAAGGCGGCCCCTTACGGGCGCCCCATGATCTCCTCAATCGCCGCCATCAGCGCCCTTCCGCGCGCCGTTAGGAACACCTCCTTCTCCCGCCTGTCCTCCAACTGGTCCCGCGTGATCAAGAGGCCGGGCCCCGCGGCTGGCCCTTTCCCGCCCACGCGCTTCAACACCCGCGTTTCCCCGAGGTCCTGGATGTATCGGCACACGGTGGACTTGGACACCGACGACTGTTTGACGATGTAGCTGATGGTCCGTCCCTCGTGCTTGGCAGCTAGGAGAAGGGTATGGGCGCAGGCGATGGTGAGGGAAGGGTCAAGCTTCTGTAGCTCCTTGATGAACCGCAGGGCCTTGGCGAGACTGTCGCTCATGTTGAATTCCATTTCCCATGGCCGGCCTGTGCGACCGGCCGGTTGAACGAGGACGGCGCCCCCGAAGGGACGCCGCTATGGCACTGTTGCTGGGGCGATCAGCCTTCCCTCATGGCACCTCAGGGGGCCGGAAGGTGGCGATGAGGTAGCCTGCGGGGAACCAGAGGAGAGCGCCCACGGCGAGACCGATTGCGAACCACATGCTCAGGCCACCGTCGACGGCGCGACAGAGCGAAGCGGCCGACTGGGGAAGCACCAGAGGGCGTAGGCGGGGCAGGAGAGGCAAGCGCCCGACAAGGTGCGGTCCCCGCCATTGGCTAGGCACGGGGAGTTCGCGCAAGCCCGCTGCAAGGCCTTCAGGTCATCGGCGGGGGTGGTGGGGGCCGCCTCTCGATCATCGTCGGCTCCGGCCGGGCGGGCGGGGAAGCACTCGATGGCGTAGGCTGGGCATGAGAGGCAGGCGTCGGAGAAGATGCGATCTCCTCCGGTAGCGATGCAGGGGGCGGCCGGGCTGGTGCTGGCGGCGGCGCCATTGGTGTCAGACGGGGGAAGCATTTTTCAGCCCTCAGAGGCGGCCGAGCGAGTCGGCGGCCCTTGGTTCAACGAAGGGCTCCCATGGGCTTGGCTGAGCGTGACCCGCCGCCGTGTAACGGCAACGTGTAACGTCAGCTCCCGAAGGAGCCAGCTAAGTCGTTGAAAAGGCTGGTAAAGCCAGAGTTGGCTGGGGGACTAGGATTCGAACCTAGGCTGGCGGAGTCAGAGTCCGCTGTCCTACCACTAGACGATCCCCCAGCGGCCGGCGGGAGGGTGTCTACCCCAGCGATCCGCCCGTGTAAAGGCCTGCGTGAAGGAACGGCTGCCATGCCGGGAGCGGATGCGACTCCCGGCCCATTTCCACTTTGGCCGCGCCTGCGCTACAGTTCGATGAAGGGACGGAGGCGCCGTTCGAAACGGGACGGACGGCCATGGAAGGAATGTCAGTGGTGGAGTCGATCGCGATCGCCGAGGCCACCGCGGCCGGCGATCAGCGTCGGGCGCCGAGGCTCGAACCTCTTTACGCCGCGGTGGATCTCGGCACCAACAACTGCCGCCTGCTGATCGCGCGCGCCGCGACCGGCGGATTCCAGGTGGTCGACGCCTTCAGCCGGATCGTCCGGCTGGGCGAAGGCGTCGGCGCGACCGGGCGGCTGCAGCCCGAGGCGATGCAGCGCACCCTGTCGGCGCTGCGCATCTGCGCCGCCAAGATCCGGCGGCAGAACGTGATTCTGTCGCGCGCCGTGGCGACCGAGGCCTGCCGCCAGGCCGGCAACTTCCCGGCCTTCCGCGACCGGGTGCGGCGCGAGACCGGCCTGCAGCTGGAGATGATCCCGGCGACGGAGGAGGCGCGCCTGGCCGCGGCCGGCTGCGCCCCGCTGCTCGACCCCGCGATCCCGCATGCGATCATCTTCGACATTGGCGGCGGGTCGACCGAGCTGACCTGGCTGGAGTTCGATTCCGACGGCCAAGCGGTCACGCTCGATGCGCTCAGCATGCCGCTCGGCGTCGTCTCCCTGGCCGAGCTGCATGGCGGCCACGAAGTCTCGGCCGAGACCTATGCGGCGATGACCGCCACGACCGCCGCCGCATTGGCCGATTTCGAGGCGCGCAACAACCTGCGCGGACTGATCGCCCAGGGCCGGGTGCAGATGATCGGCTCCTCCGGCACCGTGACCACGCTGGCCGGGGTGCATCTCGGCCTGCCGCGCTACATCCGCTCCGAGGTCGACGGCAGCACCCTGACCTTCGAGGAGGCGCGCCGCGCCAGCCGCATGCTGCTCGGCCTCGACTATGCGGCGCGCTCGTCCTATCCCTGCATCGGGCGCGACCGGGCCGACCTGGTGCTGGCCGGCTGCGCCATCCTCGAGGCGATCTGCGACACCTGGCCGGTCGGCAAGCTGCGGGTCGGCGACCGCGGCGTGCGCGAGGGCATCCTGTTCGACCTGCTGGCCGAGGCGCAGTCGCGCCGCGCCTGATACATCCGAGTGAAATGAAGACACCGAAGAAGCCGGGCGCCGCAAGGGCGGGGGGGCCGAGCGGCCGCGGCAGCCGCGGCTTGGCCGTGCGCGTGAAGACCGCCAAGCAGCGGACCCTGTCCTCGACCCGATGGCTCGAGCGCCAGCTCAACGATCCCTATGTCGCCGAGGCGAAGCGCCTGGGCTACCGCTCGCGCGCCGCGTTCAAGCTGGTGCAGCTCGACGACAAGCTGAAGCTGCTGCGCCGCGGCATGCGGGTGGTCGATCTCGGCTGCGCCCCCGGCGGCTGGGTCCAGGTGGCGCTGGAGCGGGTCGGGCCGCAGGGCAAGGTGGTCGGCATCGACTATCTCGGCATGGACCCGGTGCCGGGCGCGACCATCCTGGAAATGGACTTCCTCGATCCGCAGGCGCCGGCTCGGCTCAAGCAGGCCCTGGCCGGCCCGGCCGACATCGTGCTCAGCGACATGGCGGCGCCGACCGTCGGCCACACCGCGACCGATCATCTGCGCATCATGGCGCTGGCCGAGACCGCCGCCGATTTCGCCCTCGACGTGCTGGTGCCGGGCGGCGCCTTCATCACCAAGCTGTTCCAGGGCGGGGCGGAGAAGGATCTGCTCGACATCCTGAAGCGCAACTTCGCCAAGGTCCGCCACGCCAAGCCGGCGGCCAGCCGTCAGGACAGCTCCGAGGTCTATGTCGTGGCCACCGACTTCAAGGGCCGAGATCTACGAGACGCAACGCAGGCCCCCTAGATCTGCGCTTCACAACGGCCGGAGGGGGGTTATATTGCGGCGCTTCCAAGCTCTGGGAGCCCCCACATGCAGTTCCGCGACGCCCTGACCTTCGATGACGTTCTGCTGGTCCCGCAGGCCTCGTCGATCCTGCCCGCCGAAGCGGACACGCGGACCCGCCTGACCAAGCGCATCGAGCTCGGCATCCCGCTGCTCTCCGCCGCCATGGACACGGTGACCGAGGCGCCGCTGGCGATCGCCATGGCCCAGGCCGGCGGCATCGGCGTGATCCACCGCAACCTCGACATCGAGCGCCAGGCCGAGGAAGTGCGCAAGGTCAAGCGCTTCGAGAGCGGCATGGTGGTGAACCCGATCACCATCGGCCCCGACGCCAGCATGGCCGAGGCGCTGGCGCTGATGGACCGGCACGGCATCTCCGGCTTCCCGGTGGTGGAGAAGAGCGGCAAGCTGGTCGGCATCCTGACCAACCGCGACGTCCGCTTCGCCACCAACCCGACCCAGCCGGTGCGCGAGCTGATGACCAAGGACAATCTGGTCACGGTGCGCGAGGGCGTCGGCAAGGACGAGGCCAAGCGCCTGCTGCACCAGAACCGGATCGAGAAGCTGCTGGTGGTCGACCAGGACTACCGCTGCATCGGGCTGGTCACGGTCAAGGACATCGTCAAGGCGCAGCTGCACCCGAACGCCTGTAAGGACGAGCAGGGGCGGCTGCGCGTCGCCGCCGCCACCGGCACCGGCGACAAGGGCATCTCGCGCGCCGAGGCGCTGTTCGACGCCGGGGTCGACGTGCTGGTGCTGGACACCGCACACGGCCATTCCGAGGGCGTGCTGAAGAGCGTCGAGCGGGCGCGGCGCCTGACCAACTCGACCCAGCTGGTGGCCGGCAACGTCGCCACCGGAGACGCCGCCAAGGCGCTGATCGACGCCGGGGCGGATGCGGTCAAGGTCGGCATCGGCCCGGGCTCGATCTGCACCACCCGCATGGTCGCAGGCGTCGGCGTGCCGCAGCTGACCGCGGTGATGGACTGCGTCGAGGTCTGCCGCAAGGCCGGCATCCCGGTGATCTCCGACGGCGGCATCAAATATTCCGGCGACCTGGCCAAGGCCATTGCCGCCGGCGCCGACGTGGTGATGCTGGGCTCGCTGTTCGCCGGCACCGACGAGGCGCCGGGCGAGGTGATTCTGTACCAGGGCCGCTCCTACAAGAGCTATCGTGGCATGGGCTCGCTCGGCGCCATGGCACGCGGCTCGGCCGACCGCTACTTCCAGCAGGAGGTGTCGGACACGCTGAAGCTGGTGCCGGAGGGCGTCGAGGGCCGGGTGCCGTACAAGGGCCCGATCGCCAATGTCGTCCACCAGCTGGTCGGCGGGCTGAAGGCGGCGATGGGCTACACCGGCAGCCGCACCATCGCCGACCTGCACCAGCGGGCGGAGTTCGTGCGCATCACCAATGCCGGCCTGCGCGAGAGCCATGTCCACGACATCACCGTGACCCACGAGGCCCCGAACTACCGTCCGGGGCTGTAAGGGGCGTTTCCGTCGCAGCCTCGCCCGTAACGCTGGCCCGATCCGGTGGCCGTGCCTATTCTGGCCGGCCACGGATTCAACCGGCACGGGCACCATGGACGCTTCCGACGATCCCTTCCTGTGGCTCGAGGACATCGACGGCACGAAGGCCCTCGACTGGGTCCGGGCGCGCAACGCCGAGAGCACCGGCCGCTTCGCCGAGACGGCGGCGTTCGAGCGGATGCGCCGGCAGATGCTGGAGATCCTCGATTCCGAGGCCAAGCTGCCCCACGTCGTCCGCCGCGGTGACCGCTACTACAATTTCTGGCGCGACGCGGCCCATCCGCGCGGCCTGTGGCGGCGCACGACGCTGGCCTCGTTCCGCACCGCCGAGCCGGTCTGGGAGGTGCTGCTCGACCTCGACGCCCTGGCCGAGACGGAGGGCGAGAACTGGGTCTGGCACGGCTCCGACGTGCTGGAGCCTGACTACAGGCGCTGCCTGATCGCCCTGTCGCGCGGCGGCGCCGACGCCCATGTCGTCCGCGAGTTCGACTTGGAGAGCCGCAGCTTCGTCACCGACGGCTTCGTCCTGCCCGAGGCGAAGAGCCGCTTCGGCTGGAAGGATTCCGATTCGATCTATGTCGGCACCGATTTCGGGCCGGGGTCGCTGACCCGCTCCGGCTATCCGCGGATCTCCAAGCTGTGGCGGCGCGGCCAGGCGCTGGATGCGGCGACGGCCGTCTATGAGGGGCAGGAGGACGACCTCGCGGTCGACGCCTTCCACGACCGCTTCCCCGGCTTCGAGCGCGATTTCGTCGCCCGGCGGATCGACTTCTACACCAGCGAGCTGTTCCTGCTGGGCGATGACGGCGCCCTGACCCTGATCGACGTGCCGCGCGACGCCGAGGCCGGCACCCATGGCCCGTGGCTGCTGGTGTCGCCGCGGACGGACTGGACCGTCGGCGGCAACACCTATCCCGGCGGCGCGCTGCTGGCCGCCCGGTTCGACGACTGGATCGCCGGGAAGCGCGATCTCGCTGTGCTGTTCGAGCCGAGCGAGACCACGGCGCTGTCGAGCTATTCCGGCACCCGCAACCACCTGGTCCTGCAGATCCTCGACGATGTGAAGAGCCGGGTGGAGGTGCTGACGCCGGGCGAGGGTGGCTGGCAGCGCGGGACCCTGGAGGGCCTGCCCGAGGCCGCCACCATCGCCTATGTCGCCACCACCCCGCACCAGGACGACGAGATCCTGGTGCTGGCCTCAGGCTTCCTCGAGCCGGACACGCTGTATCGCGGCACGGCCGGCGAGACCGGCTTCGAATCGCTGAAGCAGGCGCCGTCCTTCTTCGACGCCTCGCCCTATGCGGTGGAGCAGCATTTCGTCGCCTCGGCCGACGGCACCCGGGTGCCCTATTTCGTGGTGGCGCGGAAAGATTCTCCGTGCGACGGCAGCGCTCCGACCCTGCTGACCGGCTATGGCGGCTTCGAGGTGCCGCTGCTGCCGCACTACATCCCGGGCGAGGGGCGGCTGTGGCTCGACCGTGGCGGCGTCTATGCCGTGGCCAACATCCGCGGCGGCGGCGAATACGGGCCGCGCTGGCACCAGGCGGCGCTGCGCGAGAATCGGCCGCGCGCCTATGAGGATTTCGCCGCGGTGGCGCGCGACCTGGTCGCCCGCGGCATCACCTCCGTCCCCCGTCTCGGCATCGAGGGCGGCAGCAATGGTGGCCTCCTGGTCGGCAACATGCTGACGACGTATCCGGAGCTGTTCGGCGCCATCGTCTGCGCCGTGCCGCTGCTCGACATGAAGCGCTACACCAAGCTCCTGGCCGGCGCCTCCTGGGCCGCGGAATACGGGGACCCGGACAAGCCGGAGGATTGGGCGTTCCTGCAGAGCTTCTCGCCCTATCAGAACCTGCGGCAGGACGCGGCGTACCCGCCGGTGCTGTTCCTGACCTCGACCCGCGACGACCGGGTCCATCCCGGCCATGCCCGCAAGATGGCGGCCCGGATGATCTCCATGGGCCGGGACGTCCTCTACTACGAGAACATCGAGGGCGGCCACGGCGCCGCCGCCAACAACGCCCAGACCGCCTTCAACCAGGCTCTGATCCATGCGTTCCTGTGGGAGAGGTTGGGCGGGCGATAGGTCATGCCGGACATCGTCATCGTCGGGGCGGGCGCGGCCGGGCTGGCGGTGGCGCGGCGCCTTCAAAGCCTCGGGGTTTCCTTCGTCGTGCTAGAGGCGCGGTCGCGGATCGGCGGCCGCGCCTTCACCGACACCAGGACGTTGGGCGCGCCGGTCGATCTCGGCGGCCACTGGCTGCATTCCCCGGCGCTGAACCCGCTGACACCGCTGGCGGAGCGCTACGGCATCCGGGTCGACCGGTCGCCCGGGCCGACCCGGCTGGCGATCGATGGCCGCCTGCTGTCGGGGGCCGAGCTGGAAGTGGCCGATGCCGGCATCGCCGACGGCTTTGCCCGGATCGCCGCCGCCCGGGATGATGGCGCCGTGTCCGAGTTGGTCCGGGAAGGCGGGCTGTTCGAGGCCGCGTTCCTGGCGAAGCAGGGCGTGCCGCCGGCCGGATGCTCGAGCATCGACTTCGCGCGTTATGTCTGGGAGGGCGACGACTGGCCGGTCCTGGACGGGCTGGGCGCCCTGGTTGCGCGCCACGCCCGGTCCGTGCTGGTGGAGCTGGACACCCCCGTAACTCGGATCGCCTGGCACAGCCGGGAGCGTGTCGCGGTCGAGACGCCGCGCGGCACGGTCGAGGCCCGGGCGGTGATCGTCACCGTGCCGACCGGTGTCCTCGCCGGCGATGACCTGCGCTTCGACCCGCCGCTGCCGGGCTGGAAGCGGCAGGCGGTCGCCGACCTGCCGATGGGCAGTTGCAACAAGCTGTCGCTCGGCCTTGCCGGCAACCCGTTCGGCGACATCGCCGGGCCGGTCCTGATGGCGGACTCCGGCCGGTCGGTCGAGTTCCTTCTGCGCGAGGACGGCCGCGACGTCGTCACGATGATGGTCAATGGGCCCTTCGCCAAGGATCTGGCCGCCGCGGGCGCGCCGGCGATGATCGACTATGCGGTGGGTCGGCTGTCCGCTCTGTTCGGCTCCGGCATCCGCTCGGCCCTGACCGGCCGCCACGTCCTGGCCGACTGGGACCATGACCCCTGGGCGGTGGGCTGCTACGCCGTCGCCCGTCCGGGCGCGGCGGCGGCGCGCGGGGCGTTGGCCCGGCCGGTCGAGGAGCGCCTGTTCTTCGCCGGCGAGGCTGTGCACGACCGCTACATGGGCGACGTGCACGGCGCCTATCTCAGCGGCGAGGCAGCGGCCGACGACGCGGCCCGCGCCATCTTCGGGAGAAATGCAGCCCATCGTTCCTGAATGACGGGCGTTCAGGCTTGTCGGGCTGCCACGGCTCGCCAGCCCTCCGATCATGCCGCCGCAACAACACCCCTTGCGGAGGCACCTTGGCATCCCCTCTGATGATCCTGGTCGCGGGCCCGTACCGTTCGGGCACCGGCGACGATCCCGGCCGGATCGCGGCCAATATGCGGGCCATGAACGAGGCCGCGCTGAGCCTGTTCCGGGCCGGCCACCTGCCGGTCACCGGCGAGGCCCTGGCCCTGCCGCTGGTCGAGACCGCCGGTTCCATCGGCCTCGGCGACGCTGTCTTCGACGAGATCTTCCACCCGATCGGCGAGCGCGTGGCACGGCGCTGCGACGCCTGCCTGCGCATCGGCGGCCCCTCCGTCGGCGCCGAGGCGATGGTGGCGATCTTCAGCCAAGCCGGGCGGCCGGTCTACCGCAGCCTGGCCGAGGTGCCAGGATGCGCGTGATGCAGGACCGGATCCGGATCCAATCGGTCGAGACCCTGTCCGACGACTGGTACGTGCTGAAGAAGACCACCTTCGACTACCGGCGCCAGGACGGCAGCTGGCAGACCCTCAGCCGCGAGACCTATGACCGCGGCAACGGCGCGGCGATCCTGCTCTACGACCCGGCGCGCGGCCGGGTGCTGCTGACCCGGCAGTTCCGCTTCCCGGCCTATGTCAACGGTCATCCGGAGCCGCTGATCGAGGCCTGCGCCGGCCTGCTCGACGACCGCGACCCCGAGACCGCGATCCGCCAGGAGGCGGAGGAGGAGACGGGCTATCGGGTGGCGGCGCCGCGCCGGGTGTTCGAGGCCTTCATGAGCCCGGGGTCGGTGACCGAGCGGCTGGTCTTCTTCGTCGCCGAATACACCCCGGCGGACCGGGCCGCGGACGGCGGCGGGGTGGCGGCCGAGGGCGAGGACATCGAGATCCTGGAGCCGACCCTGGCCGAGGCGCTGGCCATGGTCGGGCGTGGCGAGATCATGGACGGCAAGACCATTCTCCTGCTGCAATACGCCCAGCTGCACCGACTCTTAGGCTGAGCGTGACCACGGGCGAGCCGAACTGGGACGACATCCGCATCTTCCTCGCCGTCGCCCGGGCCGGCAGCCTGACCGAGGCCGCGCGGCGCCTCCGGTTGAGCCAGCCGACCATCGGCCGGCACCTGCGATCGCTGGAGGATCTGGCCGGCGCCCGGCTGTTCGACCGGCTGCCGAACCGGCTGGAGCTGACCGCGCGGGGCCGGGCGCTGCTGCAGGCCGCCAGCGGCATGGAGGAGGGGGCAGGCGCGCTGTTGCGGCAACTGCACCAGGCCGCCACGGCCGAGCCCGAGCCGGTGCGGGTGTCCGCCACCAGCTCGGTCTCGCTGTTCCTGACCGCCCATCTGCAGGCGCTGCTGGCCGAGAGCGACCAGCCGATCGCGATCGGCACTTCGCGTGAGCGGGCCAACCTCGCCCGGCGCGAAGCCGACATCGCGCTGCGCATGCGCCGGGTGCCGGAGGAGGGCGATCTGGCGGCCCGCCGGATCGGCCGCATCGGCTTCGCCCTCTATGCCGCGCGCGCCTATATCGAGCCGCGCGGCCTGGCCGGCGACGGCAGCCTCGCCGGCCTCGACTTCATCGGCCTGCCGGAGCCGGAGCGGACGCCGTCGCAATCCGCCTGGCTCGACGGCGTGGCCGTCCAGGGCGTGATGCGCTGCCGGCTGGGCGAGGTGTATCTGCGCCACCGGGCGGCGGCCGACGGGCTCGGCGTGGCGCTGCTGCCCTGCTTCCTGGGCGATGCCGACGACCGGCTGCTGCGCCTCGGCGATCCGGTGCCGGAGCTGGCCGAGGACGTCTATCTGATGCTGCATGGCGACCTGCGCCGCGACGCCGCCGTCCGCGCCGTGGCCGATGCCCTGGCCGCCCTGTTCCGGCGACGGCGCCGCGCCCTCTCAGGGGAGGGCGCCGCTCTCCTCTAGGCCGCTTTCGTCCCGTCTCGATTCGCTATACCTTTGTAAGGTTCGTGCCTGAAACTGCCCCTGAATAGCCAAATATTTCATCTCTACTGATGCTCTGAATTCGATCCTTTGCGCATTTCGATCAAGGATTTGGAGGGCTCATGACCGCGGCCTCTCGACCCGGATTGCACCGGCGGGACGCGCTTCTCGGAATCGGCAGCGCGGCGCTGCTGGCCTCGCTCGGATGCCGGCGGCTGGATCCGGTGGAAAGGCTGCCGGTGATTCCGGACACGGCCTATGCCATCGACGTCCATTGCCATGTCTTCAACGCCCGGGACCTGCCGATCGCCAGCTTCGTGCTCGACGTGGTGCTGGAGGGCAAGCCGCTCAGCGGGCTGCCGCTGGTGCCGCTGGTGACCCTGGTGTCGCTGGTCATGAATCGCAGCGCCTGGTCGCCGCAACGGGAGCTTCGGGAACTCGAACGCGGGCGGACACCTGCCGACGACGATTTGATCCAGGCGGATATCGAGAGGGCAGCGGCGGAGCTCCTGGCCAACACGCGGGAGGCCGCGGCCTTTCGCCAGAAGGCGGTCGAACTGCTGTCCGGAGACGGCGCGAGGCTGGCGACCGCCGAGTCTCTGGGCGATGGAGATGTCAGGCTGCTGGACCTGCTGGCGCGGCGCGACCCGAGCCGCGCGGCGCGCCCCGAGGGGCTGCCGTTGCGGGATCGGGCAGGGGCGCTGCCGGCGGATGCGGCGCGGGGCGTCACCGCCGTCGAGGACGAGGTCACCGGCGTGTTCCGCCTCGCCAAGCTGGTGACCCGCCCGCGGACCGAGCTGCTGCGGCGCCTGATCACCCTGCCGGCGCGGAACGACGGCGACGTGGCGCTCCTGGTCCCGGCCCTGATCGACTACAGCAAGTGGCTGAACGAGGAGAGCAGCTCGCTGCGCGACCAGATCGACGTCATGTCCGCGATCGCGCGTCGGCCGGGTCCCTATGCGGTCCATCCCTATGTGCCGTTCTGCCCCTGGCGGCAGATGGAGGAGCCCGGCCACCTGGCGATGGTCAAGGATGCCGTCGGGCAGCGCGGCTTCATCGGCGTGAAGCTGTACCCGGTCATGGGCTTCCTGCCTTACGGCAACGCCGAGGCCAATCCTGACGCCTATCCGCCGCGGCTCCGTCAGACCGGGCCGGACTGGGCGGCCCGGCTCGATCAGGGCCTGGCCGCGCTCTACGACTGGTGCATCGCCGAGGACGTGCCGGTGATGGCGCATTGCTCCTACAGCCAGTTTCCCAACCCGGCGGCGGGCAAGTGCGGCTCGCCGGAGGCCTGGCGGCCGGTGCTCGACAGATGGCCCGGGCTGCGCCTGAACCTCGGCCATTTCGGCGGCTTCTGGAACCTTGCCGAGGGCGAGCCCAATGGCTGGACCGGGACGATCATCGGGATGATGAAGACCTATCCCACCCTCTATGCCGATCTGAGCGACTTCGACGCGGTGGCGGAGCAGACGGCCGACCAGAAGACGACCAATGAGGCGGTGCTGCGGGCGCTGAACGCCGTTCTGGACCTCCAGGGCGGCCCGGCCCGGTCCCGCCTGATGTACGGGACCGATTGGGTGATGCTGTCGCGAGCCCCCGGCACCGAGGACTATTACGAGGGGATGCGGACCGGCCTGACGAGCCGGCTCCACATGAGCGCCACTCAGGCGGCCGGCTTCATGGGGATGAACGCCGCCCGGTTCCTCGGCATCGCGCTCGAGAACGGCGGCAAGCCCAAGAGCCGGCAGCGCCTCGAGGCCTTCCACGCCCGGCACGGCGGCGTCCCGGCGAGCTTCTGGACCCGCTGGGACGGCGCCGCTGCTTTTGCCTGACGGCTACTCCGCCGCCTGGCGCTGCTGGCGGCTGTGGATGATCTGCCACAGCTTCTGCGGCGTCGCCGGCATGTCGACATGCTCGACCCCGAGCGGCGACAGCGCGTCGACGATGGCGTTGATGATCGACGGCGGCGCGCCGATCGCCCCGGCCTCGCCGGCGCCCTTCACGCCGAGCGGGTTCGTGGTGCAAGGGATCTCGTTGTACTTGAAGGTGACGAAGGGCAGGTCGACCGCCCGCGGCATGGCGTAGTCCATGAACGAGCCGGACAGCAGCTGGCCGCTGTCGGGGTCGAACACCGCATGCTCCAGCAGCGCCTGGCCGAGCCCCTGGGCGATGCCGCCATGGACCTGGCCGGTCACCATCAGCGGGTTCAGCACCCGGCCGAAATCGTCAACCACGGTGTAGCGCAGGATCTCCAGCGACCCGGTGTCGCCATCGATCTCCAGCTCGACGATATGGGCGCCGTTCGGGAAGGTGGCCGAGGGCGGGGCGAAGCTGCCGCGCTCCTCGAACACGATCTCGGTGTCGGCGGCCGTCTCGGTCTGGGCGGCGATCTCGGCCAGGGTCAGCGCCTTATCGGTGCCGACCACGGTGAAGCGGCCGTCGACGAGGGCGATGTCGACCGCCGCCGTCTCCAGCAGGTCCGCGGCCCGCAGCTTGGCCTTGTCCTGGACCTTCAGCGAGCCGTCGCGGATCGCGGCGCCGCCGACCGGGATGGAGCGCGAGCCGCCGGTGCCGTTGCCGGTGCGCACCAGGTCGGTGTCGCCCTGGACGATGGTGACCTGGTCGGGCTCGACGCCGAGATGCTCGGCGATGATCTGCTTGTAGGCGGTCTCGTGGCCCTGGCCGTTGGTCTGGGTGCCGACATAGACCGTGACCTTGCCGTCGCGGGCGACCCGGACATCGGCGGCCTCGTCCTCGCCGCCGGCGCAAGCCTCGACATAGGTGGCGATGCCGAGCCCGCGATACTTGCCCTTGGCGGCCGACTCGCGCCGGCGCGCCTCGAAGCCGGCGACATCGGCGATCTGCGCCGCCTCCTCGAGGTTGCGGGTGAACTCGCCGCTGTCATAGGTCACGCCGGTGACCGTGGCATAGGGCATCGCCGAGGGCGGGATGAAGTTGCGCCGCCGCAGCTCGACCGGGTCGATGCCCAGCACCCGCGACGCGTGGTCGACGATGCGCTCGACGTTGAAGGCCGCCTCCGGCCGCCCGGCGCCGCGATAGGCGTCGACCGGTTGGGTGTTGGTGAACACGCCGCGCACCCGCTCATAGACGCCCTGCAGCGTGTACAGGCCGTTCAGCATCTGGGCGCCGCCGGCCATGGTCGGGATGAACGGCGCGAAGTTCGACAGATAGGCGCCCATATTGGCGATCAGGTCGACGCGCAGCGCCAGGAAGCGGGCGTCCTTGTCGACCGCCAGCTCGACCGTGGTGACGTTGTCGCGGCCATGGTCGTCGCTGATGAAGGCCTCGGTCCGCTCCGACGTCCACTTCACCGGCCGGCCGAACTTGCGCGCGGCGTACAGCGTCGCCGGGTACTCCGGATACATGAACAGCTTCATGCCGAAGCCGCCGCCGACATCGGTGCTGCGGACCAGGAACCGGTCCGGCGGCAGCTTGAAGATGTCGTTCGCCAGCATGTCGCGCAGCATGTGCACGCCCTGGCAGGAGACGTAGAGCACGAAGCGGCCGTCGGTGGCATCCCAGTCGGCGTGGCAGCAGCGCGGCTCCATCGGCGAGGCGACGACCCGGTTGTTGACCAGGTCGACCTTCACGATCCGGTCGGCCTGGGCGAACAGCGAATCGACCTTGTCCTTCTCGCCGAACTCCCAGTCGAAGCACAGGTTGGTCGGCGCGGCGTCCCAGATCGCCGGGCCTTCGAGCGTGCCGACGAGGTCGGTCGCCGACGGCAGCGAATCATAGTCGACCTCGATCGCCTCGGCGGCGTCCTTGGCCTGCTCGATGGTCTCGGCCACCACCAGCGCCACCGCCTCGCCGACATGCCGCACCCGCCTGCGCGCCAGGATCGGCCGCGGCGGCAGCACCTGGTCCGACCCGTCGCGATTCTTCACCGGGGCATAGCATTTCAGGTCGGCGATCCCGTCAGCGTCGAGATCGGCGATGGTGACGATGCCGATCACGCCCGGCATGGCCGCGGCGGCCGTGGTGTCGATGCCGCGGATCTCGGCATGGGCGAAGGGCGACCGCAGGAACCAGGCCTGCGCCTGGCCCGGCGCGGAGACATCGTCGGTGTAGCGGCCGCCGCCCTTCAACAGGCGGGGGTCCTCGCTGCGGCGCATGGGCTGGCCGATGCCGAACTTCGTCGCCACGATGTTGCTCCTCCCGGGATCTGAATCGGTTTAGGATCGGCCGTGGCGCCGCGGGCGTCAATGCCATGTCGGACAATAGCCGCGCCGGCGGTGCAGGGCAGAGTCCTGCACAGGCGCAGCGAGGGGCTGGTATTGGGGGCTGGTCTTCGCTACATAAGCGCCATCGCCGGCTGCTGGGCGCAGCCGGCCGTTTTCGTTTGCCGACAGGTGTCCAGTGCAGCAGGTCTTGCTCGTCATCCATGTCCTGATCGCCGTCTCCCTGATCGGGGTGATCCTGATCCAGCGCAGCGAGGGCGGTGGCCTGGGCATCGGCGGCGGTGGCGGCGGCGGCGGGCTGGTCTCGATCCGCGGCCAGGCCAACCTGCTGACCCGGGTCACCGCCGGCCTGGCGGGGGCCTTCATGGTGACCAGCATCGTCCTGGCGATCATGGCCGGTGCCCACCGTGCCGGCTCGGCGATCGTCAACGAGGTGCCGCCGGCGCCGGCGCAGAGCGCACCGGCCAGCACCGCGCCGGCCGGACCGTCGGTTCCGACGACCGAAT
>NZ_JASATH010000073.1:0-34984 GCF_038440215.1 Inquilinus sp. OTU3971
GGGGGGGGGGGGGGGGGGGGGGGCGGGCCTCTCCGTTTCAAGCCGCGACCGGCGGCAGCCAGCCCTGGGCTTCGCGCCAGTCCTTGGGCAGGCCGGCGAAGCGGTCGAGGCGTATCGTCGACAGGTCGGCGAAGCTGCAGGTGCCGTCGACGATCAGGTCGCGGATGGCGTGGCCGCTGGCCGGCGACAGGCCGAAGCCGACGCTGGACATGGTGGCGACGATGGCATTGTCGAAGCCCGGCATCCGGTCGATCACCGCGCGCCCGTCCGGCGTGTTCTCGATCACGCCGGACCAGCTGCGGATCATCCGCACATGGGCGGCCTTCGGGAACAGCTCCATCAGCCGCCGGCCGATGTTGCGCAGCAGCGGGCTGGACGGCTTCGGCGGCGTCGCGAGGCCGACCGGGGGCAGCCATTCATGCGGGCCGCCGCCATAGACCAGGTTGCCGCGCAGCGTCTGCCGGCCGTACAGGCCATTGCCGTCGACCCCGCTCATCGGCATCGCCGGCAGCGGCTCGGTCACGATCATCTCGGCCCGGCCGGAGGCGACCGGCAGGTCGACGCCCAGCATCTCCGCCAGCAGGCCGGTCTGCGGCCCGGCGGCGATCACCACATGGTCGCAGCCGAAATCGCCCCGGTCGGTGCGGACCTTGGTCACCTTGCCGCCGGCGGTGTCGAAGCCGGTCACGGTGCAATGCTGCAGGATGCGGCCGCCATGGTCCTGCAGCGCCCAGGCATAGGCCTGGCTGGTGCGCTGCGGGTTGGCATGGCCGCCATAGTTCAGCAGGTAGCCGCGCTCGACCGTGTCGCCGGCCAACGGCGCCAGCTCGCGGATCTGCTTGCCGTCCAGGGTCTCGTAGTGGAAGCCCTGCTTCTCGCCCATGCGGACCCAGCCGAGCATGAACTCGACGTCGGATTCGTGCAGGACGATCTTCAGCCGGCGCTGCTGGTGCTCGGTCGGATAGCCCAGCAGCTCGTCCATCTGCGGCCACAGCCGCTGCTCCTCCGGGAACAGCGGGCTCTGCGGATGGGTGCAGCCGCCGCCGTTGCGGCCCGAGGCTTCCCAGCCGACGATGCCCTTCTCCAGCACCAGCACGTCGACGCCGCCGCGGGCCAGCCACCAGCCGGCGCTCAGCCCGGTGACTCCGCCGCCGATGATGACGACCGAGGCGCCGTTCCTTGTCTCTGCCATGATCCGCCCTCCGCCTCAGCCCTGTTTCGCTTCGCCGATAGGGATGTCCCACCAGGGCAGCCACTGGCTCTCGATGCCAAACCAGGAATCCCATTCCTGCCGCACCACCGCGGCCTCGTCCTGCGGCCACAGCACCTTCAGCGGCAGTGGCCGCACCGGCGGGCGGTAGCTGGCCAGCGGCACCTGGCCGACATCGACGCGGGAGGACAGGGCCAGCAGCATCGCCACCTGCTCGCGGCAGCGGCGGCCCTGGCACAGCCCCATGCCGGCGCGGGTCAGGCGCTTGACCTGGTCCTGGTTGACCGGGCCGTCCTCCAGGAGGGTGGTCAGCGACCGCGTGCCCATCTTGTTCGACCGGCGCTCGAGATAGCGCGGCGGGCTGATGTCCAGGAGCTCGCCGCGGCTGACCTCCTCGCACTGGCAGACCAGCACGTCGAGCCCGCCGGTGTTGAGCAGCGCCTTCAGCCAGGTCATGCGCCCGGTCATCTCACTTCCGCCCTGGCCCTGGACCGGCTGCGCCAGCCCGGCGCGGGCGGCCGCCGCGTCGGCCTCGGCGGCCTTGCCCAAAGAGGCGGCCGCGGCGATGGCCGCCACCCGGCCCTCCTGCCGCGCCACCGCAGCGTCGACCGACTTGGCGGCATGGATGCCGGCGCAGTCGCCGACGGCATAGGCGAAGGGCAGGGCGGTGCGGCCGTCCTTGTCGGTCACCGGCACATGGCCGCCGCGGTCGAGGTCGTGCACCAGCTTGGCGTCCAGCGCCGCCAGCAGCTCGATGTTCGGCACCGTGCCGATGCCCAGCGCGACGGTGTCGCAGGCGATGTCGCGCTCGCTGCCCAGCACCGGCGACAGGCCGCTGTCGACCTTGACCAGCGTCGCCGTGGTCACGCCCTCGACATTCCCCGTCGCCGCCTTGATCACATGGCCGGTCAGCACCGGCACGTCATGCGCCTGCACCGCCTCGACCAGCGCGGCGGGGCCGACCGGCTGGTCCGCCACCTCGACTAGACCCGCCACCTCCAGCCCGCGGCCCAGCGCCGTCAGCGCCAGATCCAGCGCCTCGGCGCCGGTGCCCAGGATCAGCAGGCGCCGCCCGGCGAAGGCGTCATAGCCGGCGATCAGCCGGTGCGCCGCGGTCACGCCCATCACCCCGGGCAGATCCCAGCCCGGGAAGGACATGCCCAGGTCGCGCCGCCCTGCCGCCACCACCACGCGGTCGAAGCCGACCAGCCAGGACCGGTCGGTGTCGGCCAGGCCGGCGACGGGGCCCGGCATCCACTGCACCCCGGGGGCGTTGGCGAACAGGCCCCAGACCGTGGTCTGCAGCAGCACCTCGACGCCCTTGTCGAACAGGTCGGCCAGCTCCGGCGAGGACTCGAGGATCTGTTCCAGCAGCCGGCCGGGCGTGTTCACCGCGGCGGTGGCGCGGCCGCCGAAATGCAGCGGCACATCCATGCCGATCAGGGCGCCGTCGACCGGATTCTCGTCGACCAGCAGCACCTCCAGCCCGCGCTCCGCCGCCTCGGCCGCCGCAGCGATGCCGGCCGGGCCGGCGCCGATCACGAGAAGCTGGACATGGCGTTCGACCTCCGGGGTCTTCCCGGCGACCGATTTCGGGTCGATCGGTGGATGGGACATGGCGGGCTCGTTCTCCGACGCGGCGTCCGGGCCGGCTCCCCTCTTGCCTTGCCTGCAGCAGGCATACAGGGTGGGGGCGGCATCTGGCTGGTGACGCAAGGCTACAGCCGGTACCGATCGAGGACGGACGCATTGGCGACAGCGAAGAACAGCAAAGCGACGGCGGAGGCGGGAAACGGCCGCCGGACGCTGAGCCGCGAGGACTGGGTTCGCGCCGCGCTGAAGGTGCTGGAGAAGGGTGGCGTCGCCAGCGTCAAGGTCGACCGGCTGGCCACGTCGCTGAAGGTGACGCGCGGCAGCTTCTACTTTCACTTCAACGGCCGAAAGGACCTGCTGGCGGCGCTGCTGGCGGAATGGCGCCGGCGCAACTGCGCGCCCTTCGAAGCGCTCGAAGGTCGTATCGACCTCGAAGGGACGGCGCTGTTCCGCGCCTTCCGCAACGTCTGGGTCGACGAGGACCCGTTCAGCCCGGCGCTGGACATGGCGGTGCGCGACTGGGGCCGCGCCTCGAAGGAGGTGGCGCGGGCGGTGCAGGGCGCCGACGACCACCGCATGGGCCTGCTGCGCCGCGCCTTCGACCAGATGGGCTATGAAGGCGACGAGGCGCTGATCCGCACCCGGGTCAGCTACTTCCACCAGATCGGCTACTACGCCATGGCCTTCCGCGAGCCGCGGCCGGAGCGGCTGCGCTATCTGACGATCTATGACGACGTATTGACCGGACGACCGTTCAAGGAATCGGGACCATGTTGACGATCTGGGGCCGGCGCAACGCCTTCAACGTGCAGAAGGTGATGTGGCTGGTCGGCGAGCTGGGGCTGCCGCATGAGCATGTCCCGGCCGGCGGCGATTTCGGCGGGCTGGACGACCCGGCCTTCCGCGCCAGGAATCCGCATGGCCGGGTGCCGGTGATCGACGACGCCGGCACGGTGGTGTGGGAATCGCACAGCATCCTGCGCTACCTGGCCGCCCGCGACGGCCGGCTGTGGCCGGCGGACCCGGCCGAGCGGTCGCTGTCCGACCGCTGGATGGACTGGTCGCTGGCGACGCTGCAGCGCGACTTCATGGACCTGTTCTGGGGCCATTGGCGGACGCCGGAGGCCGAGCGCAACCGCGAGCTGATCGGCCGCAAGCAGGCGGCCTGCGCCGCCCATTTCGCGCTGCTCGACGACCATCTGGCCGGCCGGCCCTTCCTGGCGGGCGACAGCTTCGGCCTGGCCGACATCCCGGCCGGCACCGTGCTGTACCGCTATTTCGGCATGGGGCTGGAGACGCCTCCGGTGCCGAACGTCCGCGCCTGGTACGCCCGCCTGGCCGAACGGCCGGCCTACCGCGAGCATGTGATGATGCCCTTCGACGATATGTTCGGCCGGCTGGCCTACTGATCCGTCTCCTGTCCGAGAAACGCGACGATCTCCTCGATCATAGCATCCCGGCCGCGCCCGGGGCGGTCGAGATGCACGTAATGGGTGGCGCCGGGCAGGGTGAGGCTGCGCACGCCTTCGGACCGCATCGCGTCATGGGCGAAGGCGGCCATGTCCTCCGGCCGGCTCCAGAAATCATGCTCGGAGCGGACCAGCAGGACCGGGGCGGTGATCGAGCCGGCATCGAACAGCCGGCGGCCGCCGGCCTGCAGGAAACTGTCCTCGGTGGCGCCGGCCGGGGCGCGGAAGGCCGGGGGATCGCGCGTGTCCGCGGCCGGGTCGCTGGCCAGCGCCGCCCGGGCATAGGCGGCGGCGACGGCCGCGTCGCGCCAGCTCGCCTTGTCCGTCGCCGGGATCGTGCGGTCCCAGGACGGGAACAGCGCCGCTTCGGTGTTCAGCGTGTAGCCGCCGATCCTGGGGCTCAGCCGGTCCGGATGGTCGGGATCGGCGGCGGGCGAGCCGGGGCCAAGGGTCGGGTGGCGGTCGGCGCCGCCATAGAGCGCGTTCAGCACCACCAGATGGCCGACCCGCTCGGGCCAGAGCGAGGCGTACCAGGCCGACCACATCCCGCCCGTGGCCCAGCCGATCAGGGCGACCGTGTCCGAGCCGGTGCGCTCCGCCGCCGCGCGGGCCACGGCGTCGATGTCGCGCACCACCTCATGGGCGCGGGACAGCGGCCGGCTCTCCGTGGCCGGGCGGTCCATCGCCGCCGGCCGGTCGGAGCCGCCATAACCGCGGGCATCCATGATGAAGACGGTGCGGCCCAGCCGCTCCGCCAGGTCCCCGGCCAGCGAGCCGCCGGGCAAGTCGAGGTCGAAGGAGGCGATCCCCGGCACGCGGGCGCCATGCACCAGGATGATCGGTTCTCCGGCAGCGCCGGCACGGGGCCGGACCTCGCGGATGCGGATGCCGATCCCGTCCGCGGTCGTGGCCCGCAGCTCCTCGCGGACGAGATCGGCGGCCGCCTCGGCCGGACCCGCGGCAAGGGCGGCGGCCAGGACAGCGGCTCGGGATGCGCGCAGGACGGACACGGTTTCCTCCGGGCTGGTGGGCTCCGGTCCTGTTTGGAACTCCGCGTCTGATCGATCAAATATCGCTTCTACTCGCTTTGATACGTCTCTGGTATCAACGGGGGCTCGGCTTCTCCGGTCGCGGCCGGCTGCACGGTCAGCAGGTTGGCGTCGCGGGTCAGCAGCCAGCGCCCGTCCGGCTGCTTGTGCAGGATGGTCAGGGTCCAGCCCGTGCGCCGCACCGGCTGGCCGACCGGCGGGATCATGGTGATGTCGAGATGGCTGCGCAGCCAGGCCCAGTCGCCCAGGACCTGCAGCTCGTGGATCTCGCCCCGGCCGTCGATCCGGAACTCCGACTGGCCGGCGGAGGCAGCGGCGAAGGCCTCCTTGCCAAAGGGCTCGTGGCCGGGGACCATGAAGACGACGTCATCCGACATCAGGCTGAGGACGGTCGCCGTGTCGCCGGCCTTGCTGGCCGCCATCCAGGTCTCGACCAGGTCGCGGATCGCGCGTTCGTCTTCCGTCATCGCAGGCCTCTCCGGGTTGCGGGGACGGAAGCAATCTAGCCGGAACCGGGCATGCGGCCAGCCCCTGGGACCCGCCTTGCCCGGAACTCGGCCAAGAGGCGCCAGTCGCGCTCGCCGTCGGGCGACCGCTCGGCCCGCCAGACGAAGGCATCGGGCGTGATCTCGCGGAAGCTCCAGCGGATGGTCGCGCCGCTCTCGTCCTTGCCGAGTTGGACGATGTCCCGCCCTTCGGCCCGGCCGAGTTGCCGCGTGTAGTACTGCTTCAGCGGGTCGTGCCACAGGATGTGCCAAGCATCGAGGCCGGGATCGTAGATGCGCAGCGTGGTGCCGAAGAAGGCGCCGGGCAGGATCCAGACATCCTGGATGGCGCGGCCCTGCAGCACCCAGCCGAAATGGATCTCGCCGCGGCCGGGCGTGGCGGTGCCGTCCTCGGCGAACAGTTTTGTCTCCATCTCCCAGTCGCCGATCAGCCAGCCATAGAGGCCCATCTTCTCGGTGCGGTCCGGCGCCGGGCCGTCGGCGAACAGGGCGGCGGTCAGGGACGGGAAGGCGGGCATGGCGAGGACTCCGGTGGTGTCGGGGAGTCCTGGATTAGGCCGTGCCGGGCGGCGGCGGCTTGGAGAAAATTGCGGCTCTGGGCCTGTCCATGCCAAGCCCGCCGGAATAACTCCAGCAAAAGAATATCCAGCTATGAGGTCGAATTTCGATAATATAGATTTTATTCTCATTTATGAAAAATGAAAATGCCGAACAATTCGGTTTGCAAGTTGCAATTCCTATTCGCCGATGGTCGGATATGACCAATGGCGTCGACATCAGGGGCGAAGTTCACGCCATCGTCACCCCTGTCGATCATAGGCTTTCCATGCAGGACGTGCTGCTCGATCTCGCGATCCCCAGCCGGTTGGAGGCGATGGGCACTGTCCAGGCCCGGCTGGACGCGGCGCTCCGGCAGCTGGGCCTCGACGACGACGCCTGCCACCGTATCGGCCTGGCGACATATGAGGCGGTCATCAACGCCATCATCCACGGCAACCGCCGTGATCCCGGCCGGCCGGTCGAGGTCCAGCTCGCCTGCGACGGCGAAGACCTCGTCATCCGCGTCGCGGACCGGGGCGCCGGCTTCGACCCGGCCGGGGTCGCCGATCCGCTGCTGCCGGAAAACTTGGCTCGGCCGGGCGGCCGGGGCCTCCTGCTCATGCGGGCCTTGATGGACGAGGTCGGCCATGGACCCGGGATGATGGGGGGCACAGTCGCCACCCTGCGCCGGCGGCTGGGCGGGGCCCCGCCCAGCCCGAATCACTGACACCAGAGGAAAGGAAAGATCATGGCGAAGATCACCACCCGAGCCCGCGACGGGGTCACCATCGTGGATGTCGTCGGCGGGCTCGTCACCGGCGACGGCGATCCTGGTCTGAGCGATGCGGTGCGCCAAGCGCTCGACGGCGGCGCGACCAGGATCCTGCTGAACCTCGGTGGGACCGACTTCCTCAATTCGGCCGGGATCAACGTGCTGGCCAGCAGCCACGCTGCGGTGTCCGACCGCGGCGGAAAGCTGAAGCTGGCATCGGTTCAGCCCAAGGTCCAGGAGGTCCTGGCGATCGCCCGGCTCGGCACCGTGTTCGAGATCCACGGTACCGAGGAAGAGGCGGTCAAATCCTTCGCCTAAGCGGCCGGCGCCGGCCTACTTCAGGCTGAACGCCCGCGGCGATTCCTGGGGCGGGGTCGGGCGGTGCAGCAGGTCGATCCGGGCGCCGAACTCCAGCGCGCCGTCGGCCAGGGCGCCGAGGGTGAACTCGGCATAGGAGACCGGCAGCAGCAGGTCGAAGGCGTCGGCCCCGGCGCGCTGCAGATGCACCCGCACATGCTCAAGCCGGGCGGTGGCGAAGTCGCCCTCGGCCAGCATGTCCGGATGCAGGTCGACCGCCGCCAGCTTGGCCAGCAGGTCGCGCGACCGCGGCCCGTCCAGACGCAACCCGACGAAGCCGCCGGTGCAGGGCACCGCGGCGACCTCCGCCGGCAGGTCGGGCAGGGTCGTCTCCGCCTCGGCGATCAGCAGCCGGCGCCAGGGGGCGACCGGCCACAGCCGCAGCCCGCCTGCCGTCAGCGTGGCTCCCGCTTCGGCGACGGCGGCGCCGAACACGCCGCGCTCCCAGGTCGCCAACGCGGCGGCGGACTCCTCGCTCCACGCGGCGAGCTGCAGGATCGCGGCGGGGCGCCAGGGGCGGAAGCTCAGGCCGTCGGCATCCAGGGTCGACAGCGTCTCGATCGGATTGAGCAGGGTCTCAGCCACGGACGCGCTCCCCCTTCGGGTCATACATGCAGGGCTCGGTGACGCGGACCTTGATGTGGCTGCCGCGCAGCGGGTCGGTGGCGAAGATGGTGCCGCCCATCCGCTCCTTGGCGCGGGCCAGGAAGCCGAGGCCAATCGGCAGCCCGGTCACCGGGCCGATGCAGCTCGAGGTGACGTGGCCCTGGGTCGGCTCGTTCGGACGGTACATGCCGCCCTCGACCAGATGGGCCCCGGCGACCAGCGGCTCGCCATCCTCCGACACCAGCCCGACCAGCCGCGGCCGGTTCGGGTCGGCCAGCCCCTCGCGCTGGGCCATCGGTTTGCCGATGTAGTGCCCCTCGCGCTTGGCGAAGCGCTCATGCGCCAGATCGGCCAAGGTGACCTGGCCGTTGATCTCGGCGCCGGTCAAAAAACCCTTCTCGATCCGCAGCAGCTCCAGCGCCTCCAGCCCGAAGCGCTGCAGCCCGACCGGCTCGCCGGCCGCGATCAGCCGGTGCCACAGGGCGTGGGCGTGCTGCGCCTCGATATGCAGCTCGTAGCCGAGCTCGCCGGTGAAGCTGACGCGCAGGATGCGGACCGGCAGGCCTTCCAGCACCACATCCCGCACCGCCATGAAGGGCAGGGCGTCGTTCGAGACGTCCGCGGCATCGCCGACCAGCCGGGCCAGCACTTGGCGAGCGTCCGGCCCGGTCAGGGCCAGGGCGGCGCGGGCCTCGGTCAGCTCGGTCACCGCCACGCGCAGCTCCGGCCAGTCGACCTCGGTCAGCCGCTCCATCATCCGCACCACGTCATGTGCCTTGGCGCTGGTGGTGGTGACGTAGAAACGGTCCTCGGCCAGCCGGGTGACGGTGCCGTCATCCAGCACGATGCCGTCGTCGCGCAGCATGATGCCGTAGCGCGAGCGGCCGACCGGCAGCGTCTCGATCCGGTTGACGTAGAGCCGCTCCAGGAAGGCGGCGGCGTCGGGGCCGGAGACGTCGACCTTGCCCAGGGTCGAGACGTCGAACACCCCGACCCGGGACCGGACGTACCGGGCCTCGCGCAGCGACGCCTCGCCCAGGCTCTCGCCCGGCCGGGGGTAGTAGTGCGGCCGCAGCCAGCCGCCGGAGCGGATGAAGACGGCGCCGTCGGCGCGCTGGATCTCGTGGAAGGGCGGGCGCCGGGTCGGGTAGGCGTGCCAGCCGACCGACCGGCCGGCGATGGCGCCGAAGGCGACCGGGGTGTAGGGCGGGCGGAAGGTCGGCGCCGCCAGCTCGCCCGGCCGCAGGTGGCGGGCATCGGCCAGGATGCCGAGGGCAGGGCCGTTCGAGGTCTTGCCCTGGTCGGTGGCCATGCCCTGGGTGGTGTAGCGCTTCATGTGCTCGGGCGAGGTGTAGCCCTCGCGCGCGGCCAGCCGGATGTCGGCGGCGGTGACGTCGTTCTGGAAGTCGACAAAGGCCTTGCCGCCGACCTGCGGGTCCGCGACCTGGGGCGCGGTGGCTGGGGCGGGGGCGGGGCGGTCCAGGAGCTCCATTCTAGTCCCCCCTCCCCCTGCGGGAGGGGGGTAGGGGGAGGGGGTTGTCGAGGCCAGGCTCGATCCGGCCGATCCTGTCACGGCGGCACCAGCCCCCTCCCCCTTGCCCCCTCCCGCGAGGGGAGGGGGGACTCTCTTGGGATTGGCGCCATGGCTCTTGGCGAAACGGGCGGCTTGCACCCCCACCGCGAGCCCGTCGGCGATCGCCGCCTCGGTCGAGGCGCGGCCGGCGCAGGCGCCGGCGGCCAGCAGCGGGCCGTCGAGATCCGGCAGCACGAAGCCGCCGCGGGTCCAGTCGAGCCGGGGGCGGATGCCGCGCTGGCTCAGCAGATGCGTGGTCGGCATCCAGCCGCCGGACATGGCGATGGCGTCGCAGTCGATCGCGACCGTCTTGCCCTGGCCGCCGGCCCGGCCGATGCGGGCGCCCTCGACGCCCAGCCGGCCCTTGGCGCCGCGCATGGTCGATCCGGCATGGACCGCGATCCCCGCCGCGCGCAACTGCTCCACCAGCGGGCCGGGCAGGGCGGCGCGGCTGTCGACCAGCCCGGCGATTTCGACACCGTGGCGCTTCAGCGCCAGGGCGGTGCGGGCGGCGCCGTCGTCGATCCCGGCCACCAGCACCCGCTTGCCCGGGGCGACGGCATAGCGATGGGCGTAGCGATGCGCGGCGCCCGCCAGCATCACGCCAGGGCGGTCGTTGTTGGGGAACACCAGCGGCTGCTCGATCGCGCCGGCCGCGACCACGATCGCTGCGGCCCGGATGGTCCAGAAGCGCTGGCGCGGCAGGTGCGGCGGCGGCTCGGCCAGATGGTCGGCGACGCGCTCGACCAGCCCGACGGTGCCATGGTCGTAGAGGCCGAAGGCGGTGCCGCGCGGCACCAGCGTCACGCGGTCGCCGACGCCCTGCAGCGCCGCCAGCCGGTCGGCCACCCAATCGGCCGCCGGGCGGCCCTCGACCGGCTCGTCCTCGCCCAGCAGGCCGCCGCCGAAGCGGTCGGCCTCGTCGCACAGGATCACCCGGGCGCCGGAATCGGCCGCGGCCAGGGCGGCGCTCAAGCCCGCCGGGCCGCCGCCCACCACCAGCACGTCGCAGAAGGCGTGGCGGCGCTCGTAGCGGTCGGGGTCGGTCTCCGTGGCCGCGGTGCCGAGGCCGGCGGCGCGGCGGATGATCCGCTCATAGACCGGTTCCCAGAACGAGGCCGGCCACATGAAGGTCTTGTAGTAGAAGCCGGCCGGGAAGACCGGGGCCAGCACGCTGTTGACCACGCCAAGCGCGTCGAAGCTCAGGGACGGCCAGCGGTTCTGGCTGTTGGCCACCAGCCCGTCATACAGCTCGACCATCGTGGCGCGGGTGTTGGGCTCGTGCCGCCCGCCGGTGCGCAGCTCGACCAGCGCATTCGACTCCTCCGACCCGGCGGACAGGACGCCGCGCGGCCGGTGGTACTTGAAGCTGCGCCCGACCAGCCGGACGCCGTTGGCCAGCAGGGCCGAGGCCAGCGTGTCGCCGGGATGGCCCTCGTAGCGCTGTCCGTCGAAGCTGAAGCCGAGCCGCGCCGACCGGTCGATCAGCCCGCCCTGGGCCAGGCGATGCGAGGTCATCGGCCGCCCCCCGCCGCCGGGCGCCGCAGCGGCTCGGCCGCCGTGATCTCATGGGTCAGCGTGTCGCGCGTGACCAGGATCCAGGACCGGCAGCCGTAATTGTGCTGCCAGTACTCCCGGTGCGCGCCGCGGGGATTGTCGTGGCGGTAGACATGGTCGAACCAGGGCGCCGCCGCGGTCTCCTCATGCGGCGGGCGTGGCGTCTCGGCATCGCCGCCATAGAAGAACTCGGACAGGTCGCGCGGGCCGCACCAGGGGCAGGGGATTCGCATATGTCTGCTCCTCAGTGCCGGTTCGCGACCGGGCCGACGCCGTTCTCGTCGATGATCCGGCCGCGCTCGAACCGGTCGAGCGCGAAGGGCCGGTTCAGCTCGTGCGGTTTTCCATTGGCAATCGTGTGGGCGCAGACCCAGCCGGAGCCGGGGATGGCTTTGAAGCCGCCATAGCACCAGCCCATGTTCAGGTAGAGCCCGTCGATCGGCGCCAGGCCGATGATCGGGCTGCCGTCCATCGACATGTCCATCACCCCGGCCCAGTGCCGCAGGATGCGGGTGCGCGACAGGTTCGGCATCAGCGCGATGGCGGCCGTCGCGATGTCCTCGACCACCGGCAGGTTGCCGCGCTGGGCGTAGGAGTTGTAGCCGTCGAGGTCGCCGCCGAAGACCAGCCCGCCCTTGTCGGACTGGCTGATGTAGAAATGGCCGCTGCCGCCCCAGGACAGGACCTGGTTGACCACCGGCTTCAGCCCCTCCGATACGAAGGCCTGCAGCAGGTGGCTCTCGATCGGCAGTTTCAGCCCGACCTTGCCGGCGAGGATCGAGGCGGAGCCGGCGGTGGCGAGGCAGATCCGGTCGGCGGAGATCGGGCCCTTGGCCGTCATCACCCCGGTCACGCGCTCGCCCTCTCGCTGAAAATCCAGCACCTCGCAATCCTCAATGATGTCGACGCCGAGATCGCTGGCGGCGCGGGCGAAGCCCCAGGCCACGGCGTCGTGCCGGGCGGTGCCGCCGCGGCGCTGGATCAGCGCGCCGTACAGCGGGAACAGGGCATGGTCCGAGTAGTCGAGGTTGGGCGCGATCCGGCGCAGATCGTCCGGCTCCAGCCAGTCGGCGTCGATGCCGGCCAGGCGCATGCCGTTGCCGCGGCGGCGCAGCGCCATGGCGCCGCCCAGCGAAGTCGCCAGGAACATCGAGCCGCGGGCCGAGAACATGACGTTGTAGTTCAGGTCCTCGCTGAGCTCGTGCCACAGCTTCAGCGACCATTCGTAGAAATGCTGGTTGTCCGGCAGCAGGTAGTTCGAGCGCACCACAGTGGTGTTGCGGCCGACATTGCCGCCGCCGATCCAGCCGCGCTCGACCAGGGCGACATTGGTGATGCCGTGGTTGCGGGCCAGGTAGTAGGCGGTGGCCAGGCCGTGCCCGCCGCCGCCGACGATGACGACGTCATAGCTCTTCTTCGGCGTCGCCTTGCGCCATGCCGGCTCCCAGCCGCGATGGCCGCCCAGCGCCTTCCGCGCCAGCGACAGGAAGGAATATCGCTGCATCCGTCCGCCTCCGCCGGTTGCCCCGGCGTCTCCCGATCCTGCCGGTACAGTACATCACTGTATGTTCGAGGGAAGAGGGAGGATGTTCGAACGCGGCCGGTTGACTCCGCGTAAGCATCTGCTTACCGTAAGTCATGGCTAACGAAGAAAGGGCCCTGGCGGCGCTGGCCGATCCCACCCGGCGGATCGTGTTCGAGCGGCTGGCGCGCGGGCCACAGGCGGTGGGCGAGCTGGCGAGCGGCCTGCCGGTCAGCCGGCCGGCGGTGTCGCAGCATCTCGCCGTGCTGAAATCCGCCGGGCTGGTGGTGGACCGGGCCGACGGCACGCGCCGGGTCTATCAGATCGATCCGGCCGGGCTGGGGCCGCTGCGCGCTTGGCTCGACCAGCTCTGGGGCCACGCCCTGGAAGCATTCAAGACAGAAGCCGAACGGGAGGAAGACACATGACCCTGGGCATCAAGCCGGCACCGATCCGCAGGAGCCTGCAAATCAAGGCCGGCCAGCAGAAGGCCTTCGACGTCTTCACCGCCGGCATGGGCCGGTGGTGGCCGCCGTCGCACAGCCTGTTGAAGGCGCCGCGCGCCGATGTGGTGATGGAGCCGCGGGCCGGCGGCCGCTGGTATGAGCGCGCGGTCGACGGCAGCGAATGCAACTGGGGGCGGGTGGTGTCCTGGGAGCCGCCGGGCCGCGTGCTGCTGGCGTGGCAGCTCACCGGCGAATGGCGCTTCGACCCCGGTTTCGAGACCGCGCTGGAAATCCTGTTCCTGCCCGAATCCGAGGGGGTCACCCGGATCGAGCTCGAGCACCGGGACATCGAGAAGTTCGGCGAGGCCGAAGAGGCGGCACGGCGTTCGCTCGATTCCGACGGGGGCTGGACCGGCGTCCTGCGGGCCTTTGCGGAGGTGGCCGAGCAGGCGGCCTGAGGGGCAGCATACCACCATATTCTTGCTTCAATTCGGAGTCAGCGTCGCCACTGGCCGATCGGGGGTCGGCAGGAGATGACGCGATGACCGGTGTTCTGACGTCCGGTGTGTGGCGTGTCGGCGGGATCGGCGCCCTGGCGCTGCTGGTGGCCTGCGGGCCGACTCCGTCAGAGATGCAGCTGAACTATGCGTCGCAGCGCTGCTCCTATGGCGACCCCTATGCCTGCAACGCGCTCGGCCAGCTGTCCTACCAGGCGCAGGTTGAGCGGCAGCAGCAGGACACCAACACGGCGCTGGCCGTGGGCGTGCTGGCGCTGGGCGGCCTCGCCATCGCCGCAGCGGCCTCGGATGACGACTACGATGACGGCTGGCGCCGCCGGCGCTGGCGCAACGACGGCTGGGGCTATCGCGGCCGGGGTCGCCATCGCTGGTGAGCCGGCCGGCGCCTCTTCTCAGGGGCACCGTCCCACCACCAGCGCGTCGACGGCGACGGCGCCGTGGGGCAGGACCAGGATCGGGTTGACGTCGATCGCCGCGACCAGGTCGCCCAGCGCGGCGGCGAGGGCGGAGAAGCGTGCCGCCGTCTCGGCCATGGCGTCGATGTCGGCGGCCGGGGCGCCGCGGGCGCCGTCCAGCAGCGGCCGCAGCCGCAGCCGGTCGATCAGCCGCCGGGCCTCGGCGGCGTCGAAGGGCGGCAGGGCGAAGGCGGCGTCCTGCAGGATCTCGGCATGGATGCCGCCGAAGCCGATCACCACCACCGGACCGAAATCCGGGTCGCGCTGCAGCCCCAGCATCATCTCCACGCCCTTGTCCCGGACCATCCGCGCCACCACGACGCGCGGGCCAAGCCGCACGGCCATCTCGCGATGGGCCTGGCGCAGCGCCACGGGGTCGGCCAGGCCCAGCCGCACCCCGTCGACATCGGTCTTGTGCGCCGCGCCGGCGGTCTTCAACGCCACCGGGAAGCCGATGCGAATGGCGGCCTCGACTGCCTCGGATTCGTCCTTCGCCATGGCGCAGGGCGTGACCGTCAGCCCGAAATCGGCGAGCAGGCGCAGCGCCTCGGCCTCGGTGACGGCATGTCCGTCCGTCAGCCGACGGCGCCAGCGCTCCACCGCGCTGGCCGGGGGTTGCGGCGGATGCATCGGCGGCCGGGCGGCGGCGTCGCGCCGGTCGAAGGTCAGGCGGCAGGCGCGCAGGAAGGCCGGCACCCCGTCCAGCACCGGCACGCCGGCGCGGGTCGAGGCCACGGCCGCCGGGTCGCTGCCGCTGCCCTGGTGGTTCGAGACGATCACCACCGGCTTGCCGCTGGCCGCCCAGGCCCGGTGGGCGATCTCGAGATACAGCGGCGTGACGATGCCGCCGACCGAGCGATCCAGCGCCAGCGCGCCCAGCGCGGTGTCCGGGTCGGCCATCAGCGCCTGGAAGCAGGCCTCGAAATCGGCCGGGTAGTTGCGGCCGGTGCCCCAATGGTCCAGCGGGTTGACCGGCGGCAGGCCGGGATCCAGCGCCGCCTCCAGCCGGGCCACCGTCTCGGGCGACAGGTCGGCGAAGCGCACCCCGGCCGCCGCCGCCAGGTCGACCATCAGCCCGCGCTCGCCGCCGCTGTCATGGGTGCTGGCCAGGCCGCCGGGGCCGAGATTGGCCGCGACAGGCAGCAGCATCATCGCCGCCGCCAGCTCGTCCACCGACCGCACCTGGCCGACCGCAAAGCGCTCGAACAGCGCATCGTAGACGGCGTGGTCGCCGGCGATGGCGCCGGAATGGCTTAGCGCCAGGGCCGCGCTCTCCCGCGTCCGGCCGACCTTCAGTGCCACGACGGGCACGCCGAGGGCCTTGGCCCTGGCCAGGGCCGCGACGAAGCGATCGGGGTCCCGCGCGGTTTCCAGAAACAGCCCGACCACGCGGGTCTCCTGCTGGTCCAGGGCGAAGTCGAGAGTGTCGGCCAGGGTGGTGGTCAGCTCCTGGCCGGAGGAGACGGCGAGGGCGTAGTCGATCCGGGCCTCGGCATCGACCAAAGCGGTGAACAGCGACCCGGAATGGGTCAGCAGCACGGCGCCGCCCGGCACATGGTCCGGCCGGGTGGCGAAGCCGCATAGCCGGACCCGGTCGGTGAAGTTGTAGAAGCCCATGCCGTTGCCGCCGCACAGCACGACCCCGGCCTCGATCGCCATCGCACGGATGCGCTCGCGCAGGGCGGGGTCGGCCAGCGGGGCGACGATGGTCGCGGCCTTCACCCCGTGCCGCAGCGCCGCGGCGAAGGCCTCGACGATGGTCTCGTCGCCGAGGCAGAAGGCGGCGTGCTCCACCGGCTCCGGCAGGTCCGCGATCGACGACAGGCAGGGCAGGCCCTGCAGCGTCCCGCCCTTGGGGTTGACCGGATGCACCGGGCCGGCGAAGCCGCCCTCGACCAGCTGCCGCAGCATCACCTGGCCGACCGAGCCGGGCCGCGCGCTGGCGCCGACCACCGCGATCGAGCGGGGGCGCAGCAATGGGTCCAGCCGGTGCGGCGCCATGGTCAGGTCTCGGCTGGCGGCGTGGCCCGGCGCCGCGGCGGGTCGTAGAAGGGGCGGTCTACCACCCGGGCCCGCACCATCAGCTTGTGATAGACCAGCTCGCGCAGGGCATAGATCTCGACCCAGAGGTCGTCCTTCACCGTGTCGCCATAGGGCCGGCGCAGCGAGGCCAGGGCGATGTTGCGCTTGGCCGAGGGCGACCAGGCGGCGGCGCTGATCTGCCCGGCCTCTGCCTTGCCCTTGTGGTAGACGATGGCGTGGTCGGCCGGGACGTTGCCGTCGATGTCCAGCCCGACCAGGCACCAGCGGGCCGACCGGTCGCGGCGCTGGGCCAGGATGGCGCGCTTGCCGGTCCAGTAGGCCGCCTTCTTCCCGTCGACCAGCCAGCCCAGCCCGATCTCGTCCGGGGTGCGGCGGCGGTCGACGCGGATCGCGGTCTCGGCGGTGATGAAGTCGCTGTTGGCGATGATGAAGCCGGCCTCCAGCCGCGCCAGGTCCAGCGCCTCGAAGCCGATCGCCTGCAGCCCGTGCCATGGACCGGCCGTCCACAGCCGGTCCCATAGCGGCAGCGCCGCCTCGGGCTCGGCGAACAGCTCGTAGCCCAGGTCGCCGGTGAAGCCGGTGCGGGACACGGTGACCCGGCCCTCGTCGAGATGGACGTCGCGGATCTGGAAGGGCTTCAGCGTCTCGATGCCGTCGAAGCCGGCGCGGGTCAGCAGGGCGCGGCTGGTCGGCCCCTGCAGCGCCAGGGCGGCCACCTGCTCGGTCTCCTCGGCCACCTCGACCTCGAAGCCGATGGCGGAATCGAGCAGCCAGTTCAGGTGCCGCTCCTGGCAGCACAGCCGGAACTCCGCCGGTCCCAGCCGGAACAGCGTGCCGTCGTCCAGCACATGGCCTTCGTCGTCGCACCAGCAGGTGTAGTGCACCCGGCCGACGGCCAGCCTCGACACGTCGCGCACGGTCAGCCGGTCCAGGAAGGCCTCGGCCTCGGGGCCGGCGATGCGGTACTTCACCATCGGCGTCAGGTCGAACAGCGACGCGGCGTTGCGGATGGCGAAGTATTCCTGCTCGGCGTCGCGGATGCTGCGGGCGGAGACATAGCCGCCCCAATTGTACCAGTCCTCGGCCTGCATCAGCGCCGCCAGGCGCGGGTGGAACGGCGTCTCAAGCAGCGGCTTGCGGAAATGGTCGCGGGGCAGGGGGCGGCGCATGTCAGCGGGCCTCCGCCAGGATGCGGCGCGCGGCGTTCAGGCCGGCGGCGCCCATCACCCCGCCGCCGGGATGGCTGCCGGCGCCGCAGAGATAGAGGCCTGGCACCGGCGTCGCGTACTGGCCGGCGCCGTGCACCGGGCGCAGCATCATCATCTGGTCGACCGCCAGCTCGCCATGGTGCCAATGGCCGCCGGGCATGCGGTAGCGCGCCTCCAGATCGGCCGGGGTCAGCAGCTCCTCCGCCAGCACCCGCGCCGACAGGCCGGGCAGATGCCGCTCCAGCACGGCCAGGGTGCGGCCGCGGAATTCCGGGCCGCCGGCGTCCCAGCCGCCGCGCAGCCCGGCCGGGGCGTATTGCGCCACCACCGACATGACATGCTTTCCCGCCGGGGCCAGCGACGGGTCGGTCAGGGACAGGATCACCGCCTCTAGAACCGGCTCGGGCGAGGCCTCGCCGTATTTCGCCGGGTTGAAGGCGGCCTCGACCGCGTCGACGCCGGGCGCGATCACCAGCCGCCCGGCCAGCAGCGCCGGGTCCAGCCCGTCCGGCAGCCCGTCCAGCGCCAGATGCAGCTTGGCGGCGTTGCCGCGCATGCGGACATGGCCGATGCGGCGGACGAAGCCGGCATCCAGCGCCCGCGGGCCGAGCAGGTCGAGGAAGGTGGTGCGCGGATTGGCACCGGAGATGACGACCGGCGCCCGGATCTCCGCCCCCTCCGCCAGGGCGACACCGACGGTGCGGTCGGCCTCGACCAGGATCTTCGCCACGGTGGCATGGGTGCGGATCTCGACCCCGGCGGCGCGCGCCGCGGCGGCGATGGCGGCGGCGACCGCGCCCATGCCGCCCTTCGGCAGGGCCAGCGCCGCCGGCACGCCGTCGGCCTGCCCGGCCAGCCGGTGCAGCAGCGCCAGCAGCGAGGTCGGGGACCGGGGGCCGAGATGGGTGCCCAGCACCGCGTCGAAGGCGACGGCGCCCATCAGAAGCGAATCCGACAGCTCCTCCTCCAGCACATCGGCGACGTCCATCAGGATCATGCGCAGAAACTCGCGCATCTCCTCGCGGCCCAGGCGGCGGATGGCCCAGCCGAGCTTGCCGAGGGCCAGGGCGTCGCCGCGACCACCGCCGCGCAGCCGGGGCGGGACTTGCGCCAGGAAGGGCTGCAAGGCGCCGGCGAAGCGCAGCAGCCGGGTCCGCAGCGCGGCCCAGGCCTCCGCCTCCCCGGCCGGCAGGTCGCCCGCCAGCCGCTCGCCGAAGGCGCCGTGCAGGGTGAGATGCCGGCCATCGGCCGCCAGCGCCGTGGTCGGGATGTTGGTCGCGGCCAGGGCCAGGCCGTGGCGCCTGAGGTCCAGCGCCCGGATCACCTCCGGATGCAGCTGGTTCAGCACATGCGCGACATGGGAGACGCGGAAGCCCGGCGCGAACTCCACCGTGCGGGCGGCGCCGCCGATCTCCTCGGCCGCCTCCAGCAGCACCACTTTGCGGCCCTTCTTCGCCAGCAGCGCGGCGCAGACCAGGCCGTTATGGCCGCCGCCGATGACGATGGCGTCACAGGACGTCATAGGCGTCGCTCATCACGGCGGGCCGGCGCTTCAGGTCGCGCAGGATCTCCGACGCCGCGTTGCGGCCGGGCGCGCCCATCACCCCGCCGCCGGGATGGGTGGACGATCCGCACATATACAGCCCCGCCACCGGCGACCGGTACTGGGCATAGCCGGGCACCGGCCGGTTGAACAGGATCTGGTCGAAGGTCAGCTCGCCCTGGAAGATGTTGCCCTCGGTCAGCCCGACCTCGGCCTCCAGCTCGCGCGGGGTGCGGATCTCGGCATGCAGGATCAGGTCGCGGAAGCCCGGGGAATATTCGGCGATCTGGTCGATCACGGTCTTGCCGAAGGCGTCACGGTCGGCATCGGTCCAGTCGCGGCCCTCGACCTTCGGCGGGCAGTACTGGACGAAGCAGCTCATGAAGTGCTTCCCCGGCGGCGCCATGGTCGGGTCCAGCGTGGTCGGGATCATCATGTCCAGGAAGGGATCGGCCGACCAGCGCCCGGCCTTCCAGTCGTCATAGCCGCGCTCCATCCGCTCGACGCTGTCGGTGAAATGCATGTCGCCGCGCAGGCAGGGCGACCCTTCGGGCAGCGCCGGGAAGCGGGGCAGGGCGTCCAGCGCGATGTTCACCTTGCCGGAGGAGCCGCGGATCTTGAAGGCGCGCACCCGCTTGACGAACGGCGCCGGCAGCGCCTGTTCCTCCACCAGCGTCAGGAAGGTGCGCTTGACGTCGAGGTTGGAGACGACCTGCCGGGCGCGGATCTCCTCGCCGCCCGCCAGCACCACGCCGGCGGCCTTGCCATTCTCGACCAGGATGCGGTCGACCGCGGCGCCGGTGCGGATCTCGCCCTTCGCCGCGCGCAGCGACCCGGCCATGGCCTGGGTGATCGCGCCCATGCCGCCGCGGGCGAAGCCCCAGGCCCCGGTGGCGCCGTCGACATCGCCCATGTAGTGGTGCAGCAGCACATAGGCCGAGCCGGGCGAGCAGGAGCCGAGCGCAGTGCCGATGATGCCGGACAGGGCGAAGCTGGCCTTCACCACCTCGCTCTCGAAATACTCGTCCAGGAACTCGGCGATGCTCATGGTCCAGAACCGGATGGTGTCCGCCATCTCGATCTCGGTCAGGTCGTGGAAGCGGCGGCCGAGATATAAGAGCTCCTGCAGGTCGCGCGGCCGCAGCGAGGCCGGGTCCGGCGGGGTGCGCAGCAGCAGCGGGCGGATGAAGCGGCACTGCCGGGTGACGTCGGCGGAGTAGCGGTCATAGGCCTCGGCGTCGCGCAGCGAGAAGCGCTGGATCTCGCGCCGGTGCGCGTCGTGCTGGCGGTAGGTCGCCAGCGCGTCGCCGTCGCGGGTGAACACGGCGCCGCCCTCATAGGGGATGACCTGCAGCCCGTGCCGCGGCAGCTCCAGGTCGCGCATGATCTCCGGCCGCAGCAGGCTGCAGACATAGGAGCAGTTGGAATAGAGGATGCCGGGGTGCAGCGACCGGCTGACCGCGGCGCCGCCGACCCAGTCGTTCTTCTCCAGCACCAGCACCTCGAGCCCGGCGCGGGCCAGATAGCCGGCCGCCACCAGCCCGTTGTGCCCAGCCCCGACGACGATGACGTCCCAGGTCTTCATGGGATCGCAGCGCAGTTGGCGGGGGAAGCAGAGCGCGTTGCCTCTCCCACGTGGCGGGACGTCTTCAGACCTTCTTCATTTGGGCCGGCCCATGCCTTCCATCCTCCCCCTCCCCTCGCGGGAGGGGGTAGGGGGAGGGGGCTGCCGATGAAGGGATGTAGCGTGGAGTATCCAGGACGACTGTCAGGTTCGATGATCGTTCGAGAGCCGTCCTGACGGCGCAAAACCCCTCCCCCTACCCCCTCCCGCAAGGGGAGGGGGAGAGTGAAAATTGATCGTCCAGAACAACAAGCGTCATTCCGAAAAGATCTCCCGCAAGCGGGAGAGGCAACGCGAAACGTTCCGGTCGAAATTCCCCCCATGGGCTTTGTCTCCGCCCGATCTGCCGGTCAGTGTGCCACGGCCCGCTTCGCGTCGTCGCCGCCCTTGTCCAGGGTGCGGTCGACGGCGTGCTCGAAGCCCGTCAGGGTGTCGGCCAGGCAGCCATCGTCATGCGCCTCGCAGATGAACCAGGGCTCGCGCGAATCCGGCTCGCACAGCACGCCCTCCTCATGCAGTTCGCGCGCCAGCGCGTCGTAGAAGCTGTAGTCGGAGCGCTTCCAGTCGCGATAGTCGCGCGGCGGCGTCGGGGCGAAGAACAGCCCGCCCATCGACGGATGGCCGGCGAAGCAATGGACCACGCCGCGGGCGTCGAGGATCCGCCGGATCCCGGCCTGCAGCCGGCGGCCATAGGCGGCGATGCTGTCCAGCGCCGGGGTCTCGTCCAGGATCTGCAGCGTCCGCTCGGCCGCGGCCAGCGCCACGGAATGGGCGGTGTAGGTGCCGCCATGGGCGACGCTGCGGCCATAGCGGCGCATGATGTCCTCGCGCCCGCCGATGGCGGCGATCGGATAGCCGTTGGCCATCGCCTTGGCCATGGTGGTGATGTCGGCCTTGACGCCCATCAGCTCCTGCGTGCCGCCGCGGGCGACGCGGAAGCCGGACTTCACCTCGTCGATGATCAGCAGCACGCCGTAGCGGTCGCACAGCTCGCGCACGGCGCGGACATAGGCGACGTCGGCGGTGATGCCGCAGCAATTGCCCATGATCGGCTCGATCAGCATCGCCGCGATCTCATGCGAGCGGCGGCGCAGCAGGTCCTCCAGCCGGTTGGCGTCGTTCATCGGAGTCAGGTGCACCAGCGGCCGCACCGCCTCCGGCACGCCCTGGGAATAGGGCATGATCGCCGGCTCGTGGTCGGTCAGGGACGGATCCCAGTTGTCCAGCGCCACCAGCCACATCGCTGCGTCGAACAGCCCGTGATAGCTGCCCTCGACCAGCACGTAGGCCTCCTTGCCGGTGTAAGCGCGGGCCAGGCGCAGCGCCGCCATCACCGCCTCGGTGCCGGAGTTGGAGAAGCGCACCAGCTCCGCCGCCGGCATCATCCCGGCGATGCGCTCGGCCACGGTGAATTCGCGCTCGGTCGACAAAGCGAAGACGCCGCCGATATCCATGCCCTGCCGCGCCGCCTCGTCGACCCGCGGGTCGGCATAGCCCAGGATCGCCGGACCGTAGCCCAGCCGGTAGTCGACATAGGGGTTGTCGTCGAGGTCCCAGATCCGGCCGCCGCGGCCGCGCTTCACATAGATGGTCCGATCGTCGCCCCAGTAGCGGAAGTTGGAGGCGACGCCGAGGGGCAGTCGGGTCGACGCCCGACGGAATTGCGCGTTGCTGCGCGCCAGGCTGCGGGTCATGGCAGCGGGTCCTTGTGTCGTTGGTCCGGCGGTTCTGGGGCCGCAATTTCGAGGCCCAGCATGGCATGGCGGGGCCTTTCCTGTCCATCGTACTGAATGAACGTTCAATTAAAATCTTGTTGGATGTTCATTCAGCATCTTTCCAGAGACCTGCGCCAATGCTAGGCTTTCATGAAGAATTTACGGGGGTGCCGATGGCCGAGGGCCAGGCTGCGCGCAAGGTGAATGGGGGGCGGCGGCAGTCGAAGGAGCTGAGGCGGCAGGAGCTGATCGAGGCGACGATCGACGCCATCGCCAAGCGCGGCTACGAGGAGACGACGATGGCCGTGGTCGCCGACGGCGCCGGCCTGTCGCGCGGCATCGTCAACTTCCATTTCGAGAGCAAGGAGAAGCTGCTCGTCGAGACGCTGCGCTACCTGTCCGACGAGTACCGCGCCCATTGGCGCCGCGCCCTGCACGAGGCCGGGCCGGCCGCGGCGGAGAAGCTTTGGGCCCTGGTCCTGGCCGATTTCGACCGGAAGATCTGCAACCCGCGCAAGATCGCCGCCTGGTGCGCCTTCTGGGGCGAGGCCAAGACCCGGCCGCATTACCGGGCCTTGTGCAGCGCCAACGACCAGGACTACCACCTGACCCTGCTGAACCTCTGCCGTGAGCTGGCGGCGGCGGGGCAGTCGCCGGACCTCCTGGCCCGCAGCCTGAACGGGCTGCTGGAGGGGCTGTGGCTGCATGTGATGATGGGGCCGAAGGAGTTCGGCCGCGAGGACGCCCGGGCCTGCGCGGTCGAGATGCTGGTCTCGGTCTTCCCCCGGCACTTCACCCGGGACGGGCCGGTCCGGGCCTAAGAGGCATGCCATGAGTTTCACGCTCCCCGACAGCGCCCGCGACTGGCAGGGCAGGGTCCGCCGCTTCGTCGAGGCCGAGCTGATCCCGTGGGAGAAGCGGGCGGAGCTGGCCGGCGGCGAGATCCCGGCCGAGGTCGTGGCCCGGCATGAACGTATGGCGCTCGAGCTCGGCCTGCCGCGGATCGACGCGCCGAAGCGCCATGGCGGGCTGGAGCTGCCGCTGCTGGACCAGGTGGCGATCGCGGAGCAGACCGGCCGGGTGACCAACGCCCTGGCCTGGTGCTATGGCGAGGCGCAGTCCTGGATGTTCGAGGCCTGCTCGCCGGAGCAGATCGACCGCTTCATCCTGCCGCTGATGCGGGGCGAGCGGCATGTCTGCACCGCGGTGACGGAGGAGGGCGCCGGCTCCGACGTCGACGACATCGCCACCACGGCGCGGCGGGACGGCGACCACTACGTCATCGACGGCGAGAAATGGCACGTCACCAGTGCCAACCTGGCCGACACGGTGATCGTGCAGGCCAAGACCGATGGCGGCCACGCCCTGTTCTTCGTCGAGATGCCGGCCGAGGGGCTGAGCACCGTCCGCAGCCCGGCCTATACCCACAGCTACCGCCACCACCATCCGGTGCTGCGCTTCGACGGGGTGCGGGTGCCGGCGGCGAACCGGATCGGCGCCGAGGGGCAGGGGATGGGCTTCATCCATGCCTGGTTCCGGCGCGAGCGGTTGATGATCGCGGCGCGCTGCTGCGGCGCGGCCGAGCGGCTGATCGAGGCGGCGACGGCCTTCGCGGCGGAACGGCGGATCGGCGGCGAGCCGATGGCGCGGTTCCAGTTGATCCAGGCGATGCTGGCCGACAGCGTGGCCGAGCTGCACGCCGCGCGGCTGGTGACCTACGAGGCGGCGGACGCGCATGACCGCGGCCTGGACGTCAAGGCGCTGCACGCCCGCTGCTCGGTGGCCAAGCTGCTGGCGTCGGAGATGGCCGGCCGGGTGGCCGACCGGGCGGTGCAGATCTTCGGCGGCCGCGGCTACATGCGCGAGAACGTGGCCGAGCGGTTCTACCGCGAGGTCAGGGTCGACCGGATCTGGGAGGGCACCAGCGAGATCCAGCGCCTGATCATCGCCGGCGGCCTCTTGAAGCGTGGGCTGAAGGGCACGATCGGCCTATAGGAATTGCCGTAAAGAATCCGCTGGAGAATCCCAACGAAGCGGGCTCTGAATAGGGGATGCCGACGGTCGCGGCGAACAGACAATCGGCCGGCAGGTGAGGCGACATAGGGAGCCAGGCGATGACGCGTTCCCCCTTGGCCATCGGGCTGCTGGCCGCGGCCGCCATCCTCGTCGGCGCCGGCACGGCGCAGGCCGAGGAGGAGAAGGTCCTCAACGTCTACAACTGGGTCGACTATATCGGCGAGACCACGATCCAGGATTTCGAGGCCGAGACCGGCATCAAGGTGGTCTACGACACCTATGACGCGTCCGAGACCGTCGATGCCAAGATGATGGCCGGCCATTCCGGCTATGACGTGGTGCTGCACAGCTCCCACCTCATCCCGCCGCTGGTCAAGGCCGGGGTGTTCAAGAAGATCGACAAGTCGAAGCTGAGCGATTACGGCAATCTCGACCCGGAGATCCTGAAGGTCGTCGCCGGCCATGACCCGGGCAACGAGTATCTGGTGCCGTACATGTGGGGCACGGTCGGCTTCGCCTACAATGTCGACATGATCAAGCAGCGGATGGCCGATGCGCCGGTCACCTCGCTCGACATGCTGTTCAAGCCCGAGCTGGCGGCGAAATGGGCGGATTGCGGCATCTCGATCCTGGAATCGCCGACCGACATGATCCCGCTGGCGCTGTCCTATCTGCACCGCGACCCGAACTCGCAGAAGGCCGAGGATTACGCGGCCGCGGCGGCTCTGTTCAGGCCGATCCGGCAATACGTCAAGGCGGTGGATTCCGCCAACTACCTGAACCAGCTGCCGAACCAGGAGCTGTGCCTGGCCTTCTCCTGGTCCGGCGACTACGCCACCGCCGCCAGCCGGGCGGAGGAGGCGGGGGTGAAGATCGACCTGGCCTATGCCGTGCCGGACACCGGCGGCCCGGCCTGGTTCGACGGCTGGCTGATCCCGTCCGACGCGCCGCATCCCGAGAACGCGCTGATCTTCATCAACTACATGCTGCGGCCGAAGGTGATCGCCGCGGCCACCAACTTCACCAACTACGCCAATGCCAACAAGGCGGCCGCGGAGTACGTGAACAAGGAGATCCTGGAGAACCCGGCGATCTACCCGGACGCGGCGACGCGGGCGAAGCTGTACGTGCCGGCCGACCTGCCGCAGGACGCGCTGCGGCTGCGCACCCGGGCCTGGAGCCAGATCAAGGCCGGGCAGTAGGGGGCGGTGCGGTGCGTGTCGTCGACAACCCCCTCCCCCTAACCCCCTCCCGCAGGGGGAGGGGGGACAAGGGTTTTGACGGTCGGAGAGCGATCTCTCAACCAACACCATCGAGTCCCCCCTCTCCTTGCGGGAGGGGGCCAGGGGGAGGGGGTTCGCGCCGCCAGAACCCAAATCCGACCTAGATGCCCACCGCCGAGCGCTATCCGGACACCAAGGACCGGCCCTGGCTCGACCCGCAGGCCAGGCCGATCCTCCGGATCGAGGGGCTGACCAAGACATTCGCCGACTTCACCGCGGTCGACAGCGTCGACCTCGAGATCCACCGCAAGGAGCTGTTCTGCCTGCTCGGCGGCTCCGGCTGCGGCAAGACCACGCTGCTGCGCATGCTCGCCGGCTTCGAGATTCCGACCGCCGGCCGCATCCTGATCGACGGCCAGGACGTCACCCGGACGCCGCCCTATGAGCGGCCGGTCAACATGATGTTCCAGTCCTACGCCCTGTTCCCCCACATGAGCGTGGAGAAGAACATCGGCTACGGGCTGAAGCACGAGGCGATGACCCCGGCCGAGCGGCGCGACCGGGTGGCCGAGCTCCTGGAGCTGGTGCAACTGCAGGGCTTCGGCCCGCGCCGGCCGCACCAGCTGTCCGGCGGTCAGCGCCAGCGCGTCGCCTTGGCCCGGGCTCTGGCGAAGAAGCCGAAACTGCTGCTGCTCGACGAGCCGCTGGCGGCGCTCGACAAGAAGCTGCGCGAGCAGACCCAGTTCGAGCTGATGAATATCCAGTACCAAGTTGGCGTCACCTTCATCGTCGTCACCCACGACCAGGAGGAGGCGATGGCGCTGTCGACCCGGATCGCGGTGATGAATCGCGGCCGGATCGTGCAGACCGGCACGCCGACCGACATCTACGAATACCCGAACTGCCGCTTCGCCGCGGATTTCATCGGCTCGATCAACCTGTTCGAGGGCACGGTGGACAGCGCCGCCGACGGCCGGGTGACGGTGGCGACCGAGCAGGCCGGGCCGCTGGTGGTGGCCCATGCCGGGGCGGTGGCGCCGGGCACCCCGGTCTCGGTCGCGGTGCGGCCGGAAAAGATCGCGATCGGGCGCGAGCCGCCGCAGGACGCCGCCAACACGCTGCAGGGCATGGTCTACGACCTCGGCTATTTCGGCGACCGCTCGCTGTTCCGGGTTCAGCTCGGCAACGGCCGACTGGTCTCGGTCAGCCGGCAGAACGAGCGTCGCGGGCGGGAGGAGGACCGGCCGGTCGACTGGGACGACCGGGTCTGGCTGTCCTGGTCCCCCGCCGCGGCGCTGCTGCTGACCGAATGACCCCAGACCTGACTTCTGGGGTTCCCGAGCCTGGAGGGGCCGCCAGGCCGGCCGCGCCGCCCTGGCTGCGGGCCCTGCGTCGGGTCGGCGACGCCTGGCGCGGCCTGATCATCGGCGTCCCCACAGTCTGGCTGGTGCTGTTCTTCCTGGTGCCGTTCCTGATCGTGCTGAAGATCAGCCTGGCCCAGAGCATCGTCGGCCGGCCGCCCTATTCGGCGCTGCTGGAATGGGGGGAGGGGGCGTGGCCGGCGGTCACCGCCTCGCTGCGCAACTACCTGTTCCTGACGCAGGACTGGCTCTACCTCGCGGGCTACCTGAATTCGGTCAAGATCGCGCTGATCTCGACTGCGCTGTGCCTGGTCTGCGGTTATCCGATCGCGTATGGCATCGCCCGGTCCTCGCCGAGCGCCCGCAACATCCTGCTGCTGTTCGTGATCCTGCCGTTCTGGACCTCGTTCCTGCTGCGCATCTATGCCTGGATGGGGATCCTCAACAAGCAGGGCATCCTCAACGGCGTTCTGGTCTGGAGCGGCATCCTCGACCAGCCGGTCGAGATGATGAACACCGAGTTCGCGGTCTATCTCGGCATCGTCTATTCCTACCTGCCCTTCATGATCCTGCCGCTCTACGTGACGCTGGAGAAGCTGGACCAGAGCCTGGTCGAGGCGGCGATGGACCTCGGCTCGCGGCCCTGGCGGGTGTTCGTCGACGTCACCCTGCCGCTGTCGCTGCCGGGCATCATCGCCGGGTCGCTGCTGGTGTTCATCCCGGCGACGGGCGAATACGTGATCCCGGCGCTGCTCGGCAACCCGTCCAGCCCGATGATCGGCCAGGTGCTGTTCGCCGAGTTCTACTCGAACCGCGACTGGCCGGTGGCCTCGGCCGTGGCGGTGGTGCTGCTGCTGGTCCTGGTGCTGCCGATCCTGTGGTTCCAGAACCGCCAGGCGCGGGGAGGGGAGGCATGAAAGGCCGGTCCCGCTTCCTCACCCTCTGGCTGGTGGCCGGCTTCGTGTTCTTCTACGGGCCGATCGCCTCGATGATCGTGTTCTCCTTCAACGCGTCGCGGCTGGCGACGGTCTGGGGCGGCTTCTCGACCAAATGGTACGCGGCGCTGTGGGGCAACCGCCAGGTGGTGGACGCGGCGCTGCTGAGCCTGCAGATCGCCGCGGTCTCCGCCACCGTCGCCACCGCGCTCGGCACCATGGCCGGCATCGCTTTGGCGCGGCTCGGCCGGTTCCGCGGCCGTCTGCTGCTGGCCGGCATGATCACGGCGCCCTTGGTGATGCCCGAGGTGATCACCGGCCTGTCCTTGCTGCTGCTGTTCGTGGCGCTGGAGGATACGTTCGGCTGGCCGTCCGGGCGCGGCGCCATGACCATCACCATCGCCCATGTCACCTTCTGCATGGCCTATGTCGCCGTGGTGGTGCAGTCGCGCCTGGCCGATATGGATGCCTCGATCGAGGAGGCGGCGGCCGATCTCGGCAGCCGGCCCTGGCAGGTGATGGTCGATATCACCCTGCCGCTCCTGGCGCCGGCGATGGTGTCGGGCTGGCTCCTGGCCTTCACCCTGTCGCTGGACGACCTGGTGATCGCCACCTTCACCTCGGGCCCGGGCGCCAACACCCTGCCGATGCTGATCTTCTCCAAGGTCCGGCTGGGGCTGACGCCGGACATCAACGCGCTGGCGACGATCATCATCCTGGTGGTGGCCAGCTTCGTCATCGCCAGCGCCGTGATCCTGAACCGCCGCGACGCCCGCAAGGCCCGCGACAGCCGCCGCGCTGCGGCGGGAGGCGATTCGGCATAAAGATCACCATCGATTTTTGCGTAAATACGGCTAAAGGAACCCATTTTCGCTTCGTCCCGTTGGGTGTGAGTTGCGGCCTGGAATCGGGTCGCTTCACTGCACTGGAGGACGTGAGATGCGTTCCATATCCACGGCTTTAGCCCTGGCGGGCCTGTCGCTGCTGGCGGCCGCCTGCACGGTGAACACCGCCCCGCCCGCCCGGACCACCGTGGTCGCCCAGCCGGCGCCGGCTGCCGTGGTCACTCAGCCGGCCCCGACCGTGGTCACCACCCCGAGCACGACCTATGTCACGCCGCCGCGCACGACGGTGGTGACGCCGGCGTACTGATGCCGGCTTGCTGAGACCGGCACGGCAGCTCCGCGGCCCCGGCCGTCAGGGCATCTGTCGCGACGCCCGCTTCCGGGGCCGCCGTGCCGGCCTGCTCCGCGCCCTCGGGAACGGGACGCCGGATCGCCCTGTTGCTGTCTGAGCGCGGTGTCGAGACACCCCGCTTCACGGAATGGAAGGATAGGATATGCGCTCCACGATCCTAGCCGTCGCGCTTCTCGGGCTGCCGCTGCTGGCCGCCTGCACGGTGAACAACCCACCTGCGGAACAGCCGACCACCGTGGTCACCCAGCCGCAACCGTCGGCGACCGTGGTGACGCCGCCGCCGCGCACCACTGTCGTGACGCCGGCCTACTGACAAGAAGGCTGCGGCGGAGTCGCGCAGCCTTGGAGATCGTTTGGAAATGCGCCAGTAGCATCTACAGACGGTCTCTTACAGGTGGCGCGTCTCCGCCGGCGCCCTCTCCCAATGGTCGGCGCGGCCGTCCTCGTATTGGACCGGCAGCCCGGCCAGTTCCTCGGGCGTCACGTCGTCCAGGCAGGCGATGTTGACGCCGTAGAAGGTGCCGCCCAGCGCCTCCATATGGCCCCGCCCGAACGGCTTGACGCCGCAGCGGCGGCAGAACAGGTGATGGATGGTGCCGCCCGCGGCGCCGTCGAACTGGTAGTCCGACAGCGCCTCCTCGCCCTGCAGCAGGCGGAAGTCGGGCGCCCGCACGATCGCCTTCCAGAACCGCCCCTTGCCGCAGATCGAGCAGTTGCAGCGGCTGGTGCCGGCCGCCAGATCGGCCTCGCATTCGAAGCGCACGGCGCCGCAATGGCAGCTGCCGTGATAGGTGCGTTTCGTCACGCTTCCTCTCCCGATGTTCAGATCCCGGCCAGAGCGGCCGGCAGTTTGTCGAAGCACTCGTTCCAGCCGCCGCGGTGGCTGTCGCGGCTCTCCACCGACCGGAAGCCGGTCTGGCGGAAGGTCATCTCGGTCTTGCCGCCGCGCTCCTGGAAGGTCAGGGCGATCAGCATCCGCTCCGCCTCGTCCTCGTCCCAGGCGAAGGTGAAGACCAGCCGCTGCGGCGGCGCGATCTCGCGATAGATCCCCGCCATGCCGTAGCTCTTGCCCTCGGGCGAGGTGATGACGGCGCTCCAGGCACCGCCCGGCCGCAGGTCGATCCGCACCGCGGAAGCTGAGAAATCCTTCGGCCCCAGCCAGCGCACCAGGTGCTCGGGCTGGGTCCAGGCCTTGAAGACGAGGCTGCGCGGCGCGTCGAAGATTCTGGTGATGACCAGCTCCGGCCCCGCCTCCAGGGTGGCGCTGTCACTGGGTGCGGTCATCGTCGGTGTCCTTGCCTTGCAGTTGGCGCAGATAGGCGTCCAGCCGGTCGAAGCCGGCGTCCCAGAACGGGCGGTAGCCCTCGACCCAGTCGGCGATCTCCTTCAGCGGCCCGGCCTGCAGCCGGCAGGGCCGCCACTGCGCCGTGCGGCTGCGCGCCACCAGCCCGGCGCGCTCCAGCACCTTCAGGTGCTTGGACACGGCGGTGAGGCTCATGGCGAAGGGCGCGCCGAGCTCGGTGACCGAGGCCTCACCCTGGGCCAGCCGCGCCAGGATGGCCCGGCGGGTGGGGTCGGCGAGCGCCGCCAGGGTGAGGCTTAGGGGATCCGTCGACACGCGCTGAACCAAATGGTTAAACAACTAGATGGTTCAATACGGCCGCTGGCCTGGATCTGTCAAGACTGTCGCGGCTGCCAGGCCTCCGGCACGTCGCGGCGGATCCAGCCCTGGAAGGCGCGGAGGTTGACCTCCTTCTCGCCCAGCACGCCGCTGCCATAGGCCGAGCTGGACAGGCCCTGCTGGACCGAGCGGATCAGCGCCGCATCCTCGTCATGCACCCGGTTGTTGACGCGCAGGTTCAGCCGCCGGGTCATCTGCATGGCGCGGCGGTCATCCGGCCGGGCATAGGCGCGCCAGCGCAGGATCGACCGGCCGGGGCCGGCCGGCAGGATGTGGAAATAATCCAGCATGTCCGGATACAGCTCCAGCGACACCGCCGGGTACAAGAACAGGTAGGTCCAGCGCCGCTTCAGCGCCTCCGGCAGATGCGGCACGTCCGGCAGCAGCCGGGCATAGGCCCGGGTCGACCAGCCGCCGTCGGGATCGCGGCGCAGGGCGTGGCTCAGGCGGATGGTGCGGGTCTCGTCGTCCGGCTCGCGGTCATAGGCGCCGGACATCAGCCCGAACAGGCCGGGATGGCCGGTCGGGAAATGATAGTCCTCGAGGTAGTTGTCCCAGACGTTCTTCCAGTCGGCATCGATCTCGCCGATCCAGTAGTCGGCGATCGGCACCATCTCCTCGATCCGGTGCGCCGCCAGCTCCGCCGCATAGGGGGCATAGCGCTCGGCCACCGACGGGCCGCCGCTTTCGAAGCGCAGGAAGACGAAGCCGGCGAGCACCTCGCAGTCGAGCGGCAGCAGGCCCAGGCCGGACGTGTCGATCTCCGGGAAGGTCTTGGCCGCCGCCACGGCGCGCAGCCGGCCGTCCCAGGCGTAGCACCAGGCGTGGTAGGGGCAGTGGATCAGCCCGCTGCAGTGTCCGTCGCGGCCCTGCAGCACGGCATGGGCGCGGTGCCGGCAGACATTGTGGAAGGCGCGGACCCCACCGTCTTCGCCGCGGATGACGAAGGCGCGCTCGCCCAGCGCCTCGAAGGTGACGTAGTCGCCCGGGTTCGGCAGCTCCGAGACATGCGCCACCAGGTGCCAGGCCGGGCGGTGGATGCGTTCGATCTCGGCGGTGTGGATGCCGGGATCGGCATAGGTCCAGCCGGGCAGGGTCAGCGGCAGGGCGGGCGCGTCGGATTCCGTCTCCGCCACCAGGCGCAGCCGGGCCGGGGTGGCGAACTCCGCCGGGAACAGGTTCGCCAGGTAACGGCGGCAGGTGTCGACCGCGTCGTCCCAATCGAAGGCCTCGCGCTGCACCAGCGCCTCCTGCGACAGGGCGTCGACCAAGCCGCACAGCCCCAGCGCCGCGGCGCGCAGCTCGATCCGGGCGCCGGCGCGCTCGGCCAGCTCGGCCATCAGTGCGTGCACCGCCTCGTAGAAGGCACGGTCGGAGGTGCCGACCAGCGCCATGTAATCGTCGCGGGCCCGGCTCTCGCCCCAGAAGGCGTACCAGACCGCCAGCCGCTCCAGGCTCGCCACCTGCGGGTCGAAGCTGGCGCGGACCAGCGCCATCAGCGCCTCCTCCGGCGCCCGGCCGGCCGCGGCGACCGCGCTCTCGCACAGGCCGCGATAGGCCTCGGCCATGCGCGCCAGCGTGGCCTGCAGCAGGTCCTGCTTCGACTTGAAGTGGAAATTGACCATGCCGGCGGTCAGCCCGGCCAAGCTGGCCACCTTGCTCAGCGTGACGTTCGACAGGCCGTGCTCGGCGATCGCCGTGATCGCCGCATCGATCAGCTGCTCGCGCCGCGCATCCTGTGGCAGCCGCGCCCGAACCCGGCTCTCCATCCCGTCGTCCATGCCAACCTCCCGATCGGCCGTTCGACTCTATCGAATGGAGATTTTAGTAAATCGAATGGCCGTTCGGCAAGGGCCTCGGTGTCAAAGGGTACCTTCCATCCGGGCGGCGAGGGCCTGGTGGCTGCGGATCAGCCGGGGCAGGTCGAGGTCGGGGATCGCGCCGTTCCGCACCCGCCAGGCGCCGCCGACCATGACGAAATCGGCCCGGTGCGCGCCGCACAGCACCAGCGCCGCCAGCGGGTCGCCATGGCCGGCGAAGCGCAGCTCGTCCAGAGCGAACAGGGCGAGATCGGCCTGCTTGCCCGGCGCGATGGTGCCGAGATCCGGCCGGCCGAGGCAGGCTGCGGATCCCGCGGTGGCCCAGCGCAGCGCGTCGCGGTGGCTGATCGCGGTCACGCCGTAATGCAGCCGCTGCAGCAGGAAGGCGGCGCGCACCTCCTGCATCAGGTTCGAGCCGTCATTGGAGGCGGAGCCGTCGACACCGAGGCCGACGATCATCCCGGCCTGCTCCATGCCGTGCACCGGGCAGTGGCCGGAGGCGAGGACCTGGTTCGAGCAGGGGCAATGCGTCACCGCCGTGCCGGCCGCGGCCAGCCGGCCGATCTCGGTCGGGTCGAAATGGATGCCGTGCGCCAGCCAAGTGCGCGGGCCCAGCCAGCCGCACTGCTCCAGATAGTCCAGCGGCCGGCAGCCGAATTTTTCGACGCAGAAGCGGTTCTCGTCCTCGGTTTCGGCCAGATGGGTGTGCAGCCGCACGTCGTGTCGCTCGGCCAGCTCCGCCGTGCGCCGCATCAGCGAGCCGGTGACCGAGAAGGGCGAGCAGGGGGCCAGCGCGATCTGCACCATGGCGCCGTCGCCGGCCTGGTGATGCGCCGCGACCAGCCTTTCGCTGTCGGCCAGGATGGCGTCCTCGTCCTGCACCACGCTGTCCGGCGGCAGGCCGCCGTCGCGCACCGACAGGTTCATCGAGCCGCGGGTCAGAACGGCGCGCAGGCCGAGCGACCGCGCCACCTCGACCTCGATGTCGATGGCGTGCTCCAGCCCGTCCGGGAAGACGTAGTGGTGATCCGAGGTGGTTGTGCAGCCGGACAGCAGCAGCTCCGCCATCGCCACGGTGACGGCGCTGCGCAGCGCCTCCGGGTCCAGCCGGGCCCAGACCGGGTACAGGGCCTGCAGCCAGGGGAACAGCTCGCGGTCCAGCGCCGCCGGCAGGGCGCGGGTCAGGGTCTGGTAGAAATGATGGTGGGTGTTGATCAGCCCGGGCAGCACGACATGGGCGCCCGCGTCGAACACGCTGTCGGCCGGCGCCTTGGGCTCCCGCCCTGCCGGCACCAGCTCGGCGATCCGCCCGTCCTCGACCACCACGCCGCGCTCGGCGCCCTCCGCCAGGATCGCCAGCGGGTCCTTGATCCACAGCCGCATCGCACGCCTCCCGTCCCGTCCGTCCGGAGCCTAGCACCGGGCGGCCAGGGCGGGAGGCGCGGCTCCGTTTGAAAGTGCTTCAAACCGGCGATGGCGTCAGGCTGCGTCCTGCTGTGCCGCCGCGGGGGCGGCGATCTCGAAATCGGCCTGGCGCTCCAGCACCTTGAGGATGGCGGAGTGGTCCCAGGCGGCGCCGCCCTGGGCAATGGCGGCATGCAGCAACTGCTGCGTCGCCGCGGTGTTCGGCAGCGGCACGCTCAGCGCCTTGGCGCCGTCCAGCGCCAGGGCCAGGTCCTTCTGGTGCAGGGCGATGCGGAAGCCGGGCGCGAAGTTGCGCTGGATCATGCGCTCGCCATGCACCTCGAGGATGCGCGACGCCGCGAAGCCGCCCATCAGCGCCTGCCGCACCCGGGCCGGGTCGGCCCCGGCCTTGGCGGCAAACAGCAAGGCCTCGGCCACCGCCTCGATGGTCAGGGCGACGATGATCTGGTTGGCAACCTTGGTGGTCTGGCCGTCGCCGTTGCCGCCGACCAGGGTGACATTCTTGCCCATCGCCTCGAACAGGGGCTTCACCCGGTCGAAGGCGGCCTGCGGCCCGCCGACCATGATGGTCAGGCTGGCGGCCTTGGCGCCGACCTCGCCGCCCGACACCGGGGCGTCGAGATAGTCGCAGCCCAGCGCATTGATCCTCTCGGCGAAGCCCTTGGTGGCGATCGGCGAGATCGAGCTCATATCGACCACGATTTTGCCGGGCGACAGCCCCTCGGCGACGCCGCCGGGACCGAACAGCGCCGCCTCCACATGCGGCGTGTCCGGCACCATGGTGATGACGATCTCGGCCTGCCGCGCGGCTTCGGCGGCGGAGGAGGCGGCGGTGCCGGCCAGCTCCGGCGGCACGCCGGTGATGTCGTGGAGAAAGAGGCTATGCCCGGCGGCGATCAGGTGGCCGGCCATGGGGCGGCCCATGATGCCGAGGCCGATGAAGGCGACGTTCATGACGAACTCCTGTGAGAAGGCGAGGGCCGGAGCCACCCCCACACCCCAAAAAGCTGCGCGCTTTCG